>NZ_CEXEES010000006.1:0-18782 GCF_982632705.1 Candidatus Izemoplasma sp.
CTATACGTTTCATCTTATATTTTTGAACAAGTCCTTTAACTTCTTTTACAGGGTGCATCTTAGAATCAATTTCTAACCCTTTGCAAATGCTTTTGATTAATTGGGTTGTGTCGTCATCATCTAAAATTTGAAAGTTTTTTCTATAATCTATAGCTGTATGATGTTCTCTTAAAATCCTTACACACATTGCATGGAAAGTACTAACCCATGATGGAGCTCTATTGTGAGTGTATTCGGGAGTATCAATTATCCTATCTCTCATCTCTTTAGCTGCTTTGTTTGTAAACGTCAAAGCCAGTATACTTTCTGGGTCTACCCCTATACCGTTGATTAAATGAGCGATTCTTTTAGTAAGAACGCTCGTTTTACCGCTTCCAGCACCTGCTATTGCCATTACTGGACCTTCGGTTTGAAGGACTGCTTCCTTCTGTTTTTCGTTTAAATTATCTAGTAAATTATTCATAAAATCACCTTGCTTTATTATAACAAAAAAAGCACCATATTGATAGTGCTTTACTACATAAATAATTGTAATTCGTGAAGGTGTTTTTTTAAATCAATTTTTTTATTTGAAACAGTTATTCCCTCTTGAGATAACATCTCTCCTTGAATGAATCCTGGTTCTCCTGTTAATGAAATTGATCCTTGAGAATTAATTACACGATGCCATGGTAAATTGTGTTTCTCACTCATGGAATGTAATATTCTACTCACTTGCCTTGCTCCTCTTGGACTGCCTGCATACGCAGCTATTTGGCCATAAGTCATTACTTTACCAAAAGGTATATTCTTAATAATATCTAGGACTTGTATTGTGAAATCAGTCATGTTTACCCTCCAGTGCTGAAAGTAATAGTTTTGCCTGCAAAATCATGAATTTCCAATTTATGTTGTCTTTATTATATATCACTGTTCTAGTAGCGAGTGATAGTAGCGAGTTATTAATTGTAATTGCTAAATCTAATGGAGAATCCTCCGTGACAATTGAACCATCTTGTATTCCAATTTCAATCATTTTTGATAAATTTTCATCCATTCTTTTCCCTGATTGTGATAACAAACTAAAATCATTCATTCTGTCCTCATTCATTTCAACGTTTGAATCAATCATACCCATCAATAGAATTACTTCCGAATGTTCTTTCGCATACATATATTGTTCCTCAAGTAATGTTTTAATTCTATTTATACCACTCATATCCTCTGGAAAAGTAATCGAAGTGATAAACCCTGAAAACTCTTCAAACAAATCTATTGCTATTTTAAGTAAAAGAGCTTCTTTTGATGGAAAATATCTATATATAGTTCTTCTATCAACATTAATCATTTCAGCTACAATTTCTACTGTTGTGTCTTTGTATCCTTTTTCAATAAAGCATTGCTTAGTACTTTCTACAATTCTTTCTCTAGTCTTGATAGACTTTTTAGTTTTTTCCATGAAACTCACCTCTTCCTATACTATTAATATATAACTATAAAAACATTAATGCAACCCCAGTGAATGCTATGAAACTTCCAACAACTTCCCACAGGTTTACTTTATCTTTAAATAAGATTACGGTAAACGGGATTATTAGTATTACATTTATCTGCTGAATAGTAGCTGTAACACCAACTTCTGCGGTCTTCATTGCTAATAAACTCAAGCTAACACCTAAGAATGGTCCAAAGAAAGAACCAATTGCTATTACTTTCATTGCTTTTTTATTCTTCAATGCTATTTTAACATTCTTGAATTCTTTCCTTATCAAGAATATGATTGTAAACCCTATTAGTGCAGCGAATAGTCTAATTTGCGTTGCGGCGAACGCATTGAAATCACCCATTCCTTTTTTACTAAGAATAAGTCCTAAGGCTTGTCCTAGAGCTCCTATGAATGCAAAAACTGCACCTCGTACAGCATGAGGATGTAATGCTTCACCTTTACTTCTTTTCACAAGTATTACGAACATAACACCGCTTATTGTAATTGTCATCCCTAGTAGATCTATAGGACTTAACATCTCACCCAAAATTAGATAACTTAGTAACGTACTAAGTGGTGGTGATAGCGTCATAATCAACATACTTACTCTTCCACCTACATCAACAAACGATTGAAACAAGAATAAATCACCAATAACTAAACCAACAAAACCTGAAAGACTCAACCATGTCCAAGCTTCAAACGATGCATCAAAGGGAAATAACGTACCTCTAATCAAAAATGTAAATAAGCTAAGTAAAACAATCCCTATAACAAGTCTGATATAATTCACAGACATGCTTCCGACTTTCTTTCCTGCATACTCAAAACTTAAAACTGTAAATGTCCAACAAAAAGCAACTCCAAGTGCAATCAATTCTCCGGATATGTTCATATTAGTACCTCCAAGTAATCTCCTACATATACTACATTATCAGATAAAAAAAAGAAAGACTACAAATTGTAGTCTTTACGATTAACTAAATAACTTCGATATTTTCTGCTTGAGGTCCCTTAGCACCATCAACAACATCAAAAGATACAGCTTCTCCTTCTTCTAAAGATTTAAATCCATCTTTCTGAATTTGTGAGAAATGAGCAAACACGTCTACACCTTCATCAGTAGTGATAAATCCATAACCCTTTTCAGAATTGAACCATTTTACTTTACCAGTCATAATTTGTTACCTCCTATTAGATTTGTTCATTATAAATACTTTCTAGGAGATAAAAAATTTATTTCACTAAAAAAATTATTTGTAACTAACAGTCTTATTTTACTACAATTCAAAATAATTTCAATAAAAAATTCAAAAGAAAAGCGAAGGTTTACTTCGCTTTTGGTTTATATGAAGATCTAAGTGAAACAATTCTATTAAAGACAGGAAGCGCTTCAGTAGTGTCTTTATCTACAGAGTAATATCCATTTCTTGTGAATTGGTATTTACTTCCTTCATCTATATTTATAGATTCTTCTACAAACCCATTTTTAATTATTAATGAGTCTGGATTGATTTTTTCAATAAATGGAACATCCTTGTTTTCAAAGTCTAGAACTAAATCATCAAACAATCTAAACTCTGCTTTTTTATTAATTGTACCATCTACATAGTGTATATTCCCGTTAGGTTTTCTGTCAGTAAATCCAGATCCAGATTTGGTGTTTTCATCATAAGTACAATGTACTTCTGTTATATTACCATCCTTATCTTTAATTATACTGTTCGCTTTAACAAAATATGCATGCATTAATCTAACTTCTATATCTAAAGCTAATCTTTTCCACTTTTTATTTGGTTTCACTTCTATGAAGTCTTCTCGTTCAATGTATACTTCTCTACTAAACGGTATTTTCCTTGAACCAAGTTCTTCGTTTTCTCTGTTATTTTCGGCATCTAAATACTCTACTTCGCCTTCTGGGTAATTAGTAATCACTAACTTAAGAGGGTCTAAAACTGCATTCACTCTTGGTGATTCTAATTTTAAATGATCTCTTACTACAGTGTAAAGCATATCTAATTCAGTTTCACCTTGGCTTTTAGGCAATCCTAGTGAAACAATAAATTCATGAATTGATTGAGGAGGTACTCCTCTTCTTCTTAATCCACTTAAAGTGATTAATCTAGGATCGTCCCATCCCATAACTACTTTTGCATCAACAAGTTGCTTGATGTATCGTTTACCGCTTACTGCACCTGCAATTTTTAGTTTTCCAAACTCGATTTGTCTTGGAACTTCAGGCATTTCGCAATGCTCTACTACCCAGTCATAAAGCGGTCTGTGATCTTCAAACTCTAAACTGCAAAGACTATGAGTGATTCCTTCGATTGCATCCTCTATAGGATGTGCAAAATCATACATAGGGTAAATGCACCAATCATCACCCGTGTTATGGTGATGTGCTCTTTGTATTCTATATATAATAGGATCTCTCATATTCATATTAGGACTTGTAACATCTATCTTAGCTCTTAATACTCTACGTCCATCTTCGAATTTTCCTTCTTTCATTCCGATAAATAGTTCTTCGTTCTCTTCAACTGATCTATCTCTATATGGAGAAGGTTTTCCTGGTGTAGTGAAATCTCCACGATACTCATTGATTTCTTCTGCACTTAAATCATCAACATACGCTTTTCCATTACGAACTAATAATAGTGCTCTTTCATACATTTCGTTAAAATAATCGCTTGCGAATAATAGATTCTCCCAGTGACAACCTAACCATTCAATATCTTTCCTAATTCCTTCAACAAAAGCAATATCCTCTTTAACAGGGTTTGTGTCATCAAATCTTAAATTGAAGTATCCACCATGATTTTTTGCCATTGTGTAATTTGTAATGATTGCTCTTGCATGTCCTAAGTGAAGTAACCCACTTGGCTCTGGTGGAAAACGTGTTATTGCTTTTTTGTGTTTTCCTGTTTTAATATCTTCTTCGATAATAGTATTTATAAAATGATTAATTTCCATTTTTATTCACCCTTTCAATTTTTGGTTCAAATTCATTTATACTTTAATCAGGGCCTTCTGCTGATATTTCATAATAATCACCTCTTGTTATAATTCATTATATTATATATATTAACATAATTTAAAGCAATAAGAAATCGAGATTTATTTATTCTCGATTTCTTCTTTTATTTGCTTAAATGTTTTAATGCTTTCTGCAAATGTTCCACTTCTTTTTGATACCCATCCTAAGAAGTTTTCATCTTCTAAGACTTCCTCTGATATTTTCTCCAAATCAAGAAAGTGATCGTTAAGGTATTTAATAAAATCTTCTACTTTTGTATATTTCTTCCCTTTGTACTTAAAGATTTTCTTATCCTTAATCGCTTCGTAGTCACGTTCTTTCTTTAATTGTCTTTTGCTTTTCCTTTTTTCTTTAGGTTCTTTTTCTGGTTTTTTCTTTAGTTTATCTGATTTCTTTTTATCTTGCTCAAAGAAATCATTTAGGGCTGGTTTTGCAGTTTCCTCTTTTACTTCTTCGATTACTTCTTCAAAATCAGTTTCATCTTGTTCTTCTTCAAATATGATTACTTCTTCTGGTTTTTCATCTTTTTGTTCGAAAAATTCACCTATGTTAGGTTGATAATCATCAAAATTGGTTGGTTCTATATCGGAAACGACAGTTCCTTCTATCTCTTCAGTTGTTGTACTTTCAATTTCTTCAACAACTTCAGGTTCTTCTGATTCTCTTTTTCTTTTACCACGTCTAGCCATTAAAACCATCCTCCTTTCAATGCTATTCCAAATACATAAAATGCTATATTAGAAAGGAATACAAAAATAAACAGAATTCTTAGTATTTTCATAAATCTACTATAATATTTCGTCATAAAATCATATTTCCATTGAACCATTATTACATAGTTTTTAAATTTTGCTATCAATAACTCTGGACCAATCAAATTTTGTAGTTCAAATGATGTTTTCTTTGGATTTTTGATTACTTGATCTACATAATCTTCTAGTAATCCTGATTGCTTCAATCTAGTTTTCTCTAAATCTTCTTCCCACTTTGCAAAAGTGCGATCTGCATGTTTGTTTTTTTCTCCTCTAACGTCTTTAATGAATCTTCCGAAGAAGTTATTGAAGACAACATATATAGTTGTTAAAACAGCTACTGATGCCCCAAAGAAACTAAACAAGTCTCTTTCTATTAATAAATCATTCACCCCTCCAAATAGAAGTTTACCTATAATAGGAAATCCTTCAATTGAAGCAGGGTTCTCAAAGACAAATGCCAACATCAACAGCATAATTAATCCCAGTAGAAATGCAAATTTAGAGGGTTTTTTATATCTTTTTGATTTTTTCGGCAACATTTTGATCATATTCTTTAAATGTTCCATTTGGGTAATAGATGACTCACGATATTCTTCCACCCAACCATCTAAGATATCATATAAAATACTCTCTTTTTGTACTTGGTTAAATGATTCTAATTGAATGAACTCCTGCAGAGTCATCTCAGTATCCAATTCTGTGTGTCTAAAGTAAAACTGATCTATACTGTCTACTTTATCACCCCAGTCTTGTTTATATGTTAAGGGGTTTCTATGAAAATGATCTTTTTGCTCTTGGAAAAGATAATGAGACATAACTAAATCAGAGAATTTTTTGTGTTTATACAAATCAATATTCCCAGTTTTCTCATATTCTAATTGTTTTTTAAGTTTAAACTTCGTAATATCAAAACCATTCAGTTCCAATAACAACATTAATTCTTCACTTTTTTTCATAGAATACTCCTTTCTAACGAATCATACTTCTAACTCGTTGGCTAAATTCACTACTAAATAAATCATATTCATCATTGGCCAAGATTCTCATTGCATCAATGGTAATCTGCCCATCATCATACATTTGTTCTAATAATGTATAGTTTTCGGTTCCTTCAATTATATTAAACGCGAATTGATCTCCCCATATTGATATTACTTCTACAGTAAATACATTACTCTCAACAGAGTCATTAACATTTGATAAAAACTCTTCCATTTTTTCTGAATCATAGATTATAGGTTCATTCTCATCATCTATCATGATATAAGCTTTAAACAAGACCTCTGCAGTTAGATACTGCATATTAAATAATTCTTGAATAACTCCGCCTTCACCTTCTGATTTTTGACAATACTCAACGTTTCGGTTGAAGTCTGATTTTACAGAGTTTGATGAACTACACATTCTAGATAAATCGCTTACGAACGCCCCTAATAATGGTGTATCTCTTAAGGTTCCGTATACATCTAAATTGTATTTCATTACACTAATACCTATTTTAACAATCATAGATACATTTCCATCTATACTTGCTGCTATATCTTTATAATATAAGTCATAATCATCAACTAACCCTTTAGTACTTACTAATACTTCTTGTACTTGTGGGAAACCATCAAATGCATCATCAAATAATCCAGCTTCATAATCATACTTATATTGCACGATTATCCACGATACGCTCTCACCATCAAATAGTGTTGATACTATGTCTAATGCATTGTCTGTAAAGTCATAACTTTTATCTTCTTCATAATTGAGTTCTGAACATCTATTTGCAGGTAACTCTAGTTCGTCTAGAGGTACATCATCTATATTGCTTAATGTACAGTCTAACCAATCATTAAATACATCATAACTTCTTATACTCATTTGAGCTAAGTACAGAGTATCTTTCAACTCATCATCATTAATGTTCTCAATAATAGTTGGATAATAAGATTTAAAGCTATTAATCGCTACGCTGATGTCAGATCCACCTGCATCGCTAGCCATAGTTCTATCCATTTCATCTACATACCACATTAATAATCCTAAGTGATCTTTGAAGTCTTTTCCTAAGGTGTTCAGTTCTGATGTAACATCCTCTTTGTCACCATAATCATCAACAAAAGCTTCACTTGCGATTACTTCTGGCGATTTGATTGGAAGAACTGGTGGTTCTGTCACTTCATCCTTTTTAAATCCGCTTGGCTTGTCTTCCTCAAACTCAGGTTTAACCCCAGAGAATGGATCAGGTAGATCAGTAAGATTAAGGACTGAACTAATTTTTTCATCTAAATACAAATTAAGAGCAGTAACATAGTCTTCTAAATCTGCCTCGTAAGACTCTAATTCGATTTGATAAGCATAATATTCTAAATCAGCTTCATATTGGACCAGAGAGTTCTCGTACGCTCTTATAATCACATTGTGTTGTTGTAATACTTCATCAAAATCATTTTCTAAGTTAATCATTTCTTGGTAGATATAATCCCCTGTGAAGTACTCTGTTACAAGAACCCTAGAAACACCTACGTAATTAGATTGAGATAATGTTTCCCCAAAATAATCATTGTAGTTACTTTCTATTAATGTTCTTGCTTCTATTGTTAGTTCTGGATATATATTTGTCATAAAATCTGTTTCATATGAATCGTTTGTACCAATATATTGTTGTTGATAATCATAAATCGCTTCGTTGTAGTATCCTTCAACTCCATCAACTGTAAGTAAATGCTGAAACGCTTCAGCTTTTGCAGCCAAGTCTTTTACTGGTACTGCTTTTTCTGCTGTTCTTGCAATTCTTGAGAATGGTGGCGGGTGCTCTAGTACAAATGTTGTAACAAAGTCTCCACTATCAACAAGGTTCATCGCAAATACAGGTAGAATAATAAAGTATATTAGAACATATCCATTTAAGAAAGCAACAACTGCTCCTAAGTAGTTGTTTTTCTTACCTAGTTTCGCTCTCATGTTCTCATTTAATATATGTCTTCTTGCATATATAGAGAATACGAAAATACCTATAAATATAAATAGATAGGTTATAATGTACGCTATTATCATTGTGATTGTATATTTGAATGTGTCAAAATGTTCAAATATAAATTCAAACAAGAATGTTTTTGATAAAGGAATATACAGATATGAGGTTATCTGTCTTCCTAGGTAATATATGATCATAAAGGGGATAATTAAGTTAATTGATAGTCTTATTTGTTTGTGTCCACCTGAAAAGTACCCATATACGAGATATGAGATAAATATCAATAGTAAAACAATGTCAAAACTAAAATCAAATCGGACTTCAGGTATCATAATATATCCTCCCTTTTGTAATCATATTATTCAAGAAAAACCCTTAGGGTTAAGGGTTTTTCTATTATAATTGGGTTTTTTATATTAACATCTATGGCTTAAGGATTTGGTATTTCTTCTGTTGTAGGAATAACGTCTTCTCCGAATAATGCTGCGAAGTCATCCATAACACCTTCAGGGATTAAATCTCCAATTTCTGTTAAGAAAGCTTCTTGCTCTTCAGCGTTTAAATCTTCGAATTCATCGAATAACACTTCTAAATCTTCAGGTTCGATTTCATCTTCAGGATCAGTTAAGATCGTTTGGATATCATCTAATGCAGCGATTACTTCTGCTGCTTCTTCATTATCGTTATCTGGATTTAAAGCATCATTTAAGTTTGTAATTAACTGTTCATCTTCTAATACTGTATTTATAGCGTCTTGAAGATCTTCTAATGCAGCTTGTAATTCAGCATTTGCAGCTACTACGTCTAATACGATAGCTCCATGTACTAAGCTTATTCCGTTAATTGCAACTGTTTCTTCTTCAGTTCCTTCAGTTAACACTGCGCTTAATGCATCAGCACTTAATGTTAAGTAAACACCGTTTACAGTTTCTTCGATTGAACCAAATTCAATATCTTCGATTCCAACTAAGTAAGATTCAAATACTTCTAAATTAGTAACTGATACATAATCGATAGCAGTTTCGCCAGCGTCAGCACCAAAACTTAATTCTGTGAAGTCGAATACTAATTCTGTATCTGTTGATGCTTCTTCTACTTTAGTTGCTTTTAATTTCATCAATGACATAGTTGAATCTAATTTGAATAATGCATTTGCATAAATCGCATCTTCTTCAATTGTAAACCATACAGCTTGTAATCCAACTTCGATTTCTCTAACTGTACCATCTGGTAATTCAAGTTCTTGAACTTGTGTCATTTCTGCAAATCCTTCTGCACCTGAATAAATTACTTTATTGAATAATTCATCAGTAATCTCGAATCCTCCACCTAATAATGCGTTATTGAATACGAATTCAGTGAATACGTTTTGCATATAAGCTACTGGATCGAATGCGTTTGGATCATATTCTCCATAAATTGGAGTATTATCTTCATTATATCCTGTGATTACGTGTAAGTCATATAAGTAATCAGGGATCTCATTTACATCATCACTTGCGAATTTTGAAATTCTAGCAGCTAAGATTAACTCTTCATCTACTAAATCAAATTCTAATAAGCCTTGTTCGAATACGATACTTGCGATTTCTTGAAGCATCAATATATCGTCTGTTGGCTCTACATCGTCATCAGTTTCACCAATCATATCAACTATTTCTTGTTTCTCAATAGTGTATGTGAATGAATCCAAATCGAATTCTCCAAATGGTAAATCATCTAACATGTCTAACTCAAATCCATCGAAGTTGCTTTCAACTGCGTTTAAGATTGTAGAGATTAGACCAGAAGGAATTGGTAAATTCCCAACTTTAATTTTTTCAAACTGTAAAGTATATTTCCCTTGTCCAGGGTGATCTTCAAGTTTGAAATGAGTTTCGATTACAGTTTTGTAAGCGATACTTTCAGTTATTTGAACATCGATAAATACATTCATGATGAATTTATTTTGTTCAAATTCTACCCAAGCACCAACGATTCTCAATTGTGAACCTTCTTGGATTGGTAAGTCTGTAAACATGAAATAACATGCTTCAGGTGTTTCACAATCGTCACTAGGTGCGTATTGTGGATTTTGTTCTTTCATTGCTTGGTATATAGCAACATTAATAATGTCTTCGTGTACGTTAAACTCTAAGTCATCATTAACTCCGCTTTCTAATTCATCTAATGAATCAGATAATTCTTGGTATATCATTTTTTCTGCATCTGCATCTTCTGTATATAAATGATTCGGCATTTCTTCATAACCGGCACCATCATACATAATCACTGCTAGGATAGCAGGGGTTCCCGCTAATACTAAGATGGGAATAAAAATTGCCATAAATAATTTTCTCATAGATATCTCTCCTCAATGTTTCTTCGTTCTTAACCCAATTATATAGAATTTATGTGTAAATCTTATGAATTTGCGATTGAAATTTCGTGAACTGTTGCCATATACAGTTTTATTTCAAATTTAATCGTGAACTTCCGTTCAAGCTCATATCATCTACGGTTTGTTCTTTCTGATATTGATAATAACCCGCAACCCCTATCATTGCAGCGTTATCAGTACAGTACTTAAACTCTGGAACTACTACTTTTACATTTGTAATGCGTTCCGATATCTTTTTACGAAGACCTTTATTTGCTGCAACTCCACCAGCTATAATAAACATCTTTGCATTGAACTCGTTTATTGCTTTTATACTTTTGTTAATTAATACATCTGTTACTGTTTCTTGGAAACTTGCACATAGATCTTCTATTACTAATTCTTCGTTTCGTTGTTTCAAGTTATGTACTAAATTAATTACGTGTGACTTAATACCGCTAAAACTAAATTCGTATGAATTACCTAAACTAATATCAGGCATTTTATAACTTGGTTTCCCTGTAGCCGCTAATCGATCAACTACTGGACCTCCAGGATATCCAAGACCTACAGTTCTAGCTACTTTATCGTATGCTTCACCAACTGCATCATCCATTGTTTCGCCGAGTTTATTGAAATCATAATGTTCCTTCATCAGTATTAGTTCTGTATGTCCACCACTTACTACTAAGCACACAAGTGGAAACTGTAAAGGTTCACTTATTGCATTGGCATAAATATGCCCTGCGATATGATGTACACCAATTATTGGAATATTGTTTGCAAGTGAGAATGCTTTTGCTGCATTTACACCAATCAACAAACTACCAATCAAACCTGGTCCCTTTGTTACTGCGATCAAATCAATGTCTTTTGGAGTCATTGATGCATTCTTTAGAGCTTCTTCGAATACCATTGTCACACCTTTAATATGCTCTCTCGAAGCAATTTCAGGAACAACTCCTCCATATTGCTTATGAACATCAATTTGACTTAAAACAACATTACTCAAAATCTCTGTTCCATTTCTATTAATACTTACACTTGTTTCATCACAACTGCTTTCAACACTTAAAACAATCACGTAATCACCTCTATCTTTAATACCATTAATATTGCATCTTCGTTATTTGCATAATAGTTTTTTCTTCTATGGCTTTCTACAAAGCCTAATTCTTCATACATAGTTATAGCATATTTATTGCTTGGGCGAACCTCTAAAGTTAATAATTCTATTTTTTCTTCTGTACATACTCTAATAACTTCTCCCATTAAAAGTTTTCCGATATTATTTCCTCTATAATCTTCACTAACAAACAGATTGAGTATCTCTGCGTTTGGAACTGTCAACCAGCTCCCTACATAACCTGCTCGTTTGTTATCAACAAAAGCCATAAAGTATTTTGATAGTTTATTATGTAACACCTCGTGATACAAGGTTTCCTCACCTAAACTTTTACCAAATATTTTTAACTCTTCTTTATATACATAAGGAACATCACTCATATCCATCTTTCTAATTACAATGTTATTCTTCATCAGATGTTTCTCCGTCTGTCTCGTCCACAAATAGTCCAATGTCTGATTCTAATTCAATAATCGCTTCATTTTCATCTAAGTACATCGTATAGAAATTCTCTATCAATGGTTGGATAGAATCAATGTCGTTTAGATCTAATAAATTGATATCTGTTGGGATCCCATTGATTTCCTCAACTGTAGTTTCATTTAACTGATGTTTCAAATATAACTGCTCATAAATAGCCATATCATTATAATAATTAAATACACCCAGAGATGTGAAACCATCTTTATCAGAGTTAATTGGAATGCTGTATACCCCAAGCAACTTCGCTGTATGAGGTAATCTTTGGATCTCAATAAACTTTTCTGTCGAATTAACATCATATACCACGATACTAATAATAATGTTCTTTGATACAGCGATAGTCTCTTCTAGATTGTATTTTCTAGCGTAACTACCCGATTTATAAACATTATCTCTATCTACTTCTTGGTATTCACAATCAGTACGATTGTATTTATATTTGGTATTTCCAATTTCAATATTTGACGGTACACGGAAGTTTTCATATTGTGTACACAGGAATCCTGCATTCTCGTAAATATCTTCTGTGAATCCCTCTAACTCAAAATCATAATCAATATTAGTATTATAATAAATCATTTCTTCAATTGTTAATAAACGATCAATGTTTAACTCAATCATTTGCCCGTTTTCATCTGTTTTGTATTCAATAATGATTCTTTCATTTGAAGAAATGAAGTAATCATCTTTTCTTGATTTGAAATTATATGCCGATTCATCTTTTTTACATCCACTTAGACCAAATACAAGGATAACTACAAGAATTAAACTAAACTTTCTCATGAGAACATCCCCAATCTAGCAAGGGTGTCTTTGATAATCTCTAAGATGTCCCCTGTTTTTTTAGTACGTACTGTTTTAATAACCTCATGATCACGGCCTAAACGATCAATTGTGTCATCACTCCATATGTTGTTTACTGTTTCTTCTAGATAGTCTTCTCTAAGTTCTAAAAGATTTACACTTTGATTTTCCAGTATGTAAAGTTCCAGCATATTTAACTCTTCAAAGTAATCAGAATTGTCCTCATACATATTACCTGCTTGTCGTAAACTCATAGGTAATACTGTTACTATCTCTTTTTCCCACTCATCTTTACCTATATGAAATGTAATATTTTCTATAAAGATAATAGTCTCAAATGTATTCACATTAAAGTTAGGATCACTAAAGATTGTAACGTTTATATTCTCTATAGGACTAACATCCTCAGGATCATACGTAATTTCTTCTGTAAAGCCGTTTTCATGGAAAGTATATTCATCATATGAACAATATCCATTGTCTCTTATATTAAAGAAATAAGTGCTTTCCTCGATTCTTAAAAATCTTGGTATTTCTGTGACAGATGTAATAGAACAACTGATTAATTCTGATTCAGTAACTACATTGTTTATCGTTGTTTCATCTGATAATCTATCATAATTAAATGATGTGTATTCTAGCGCTTGATAGAAATTCATTACTTCATCAATCATAAAGACATCAATTTCTCCAATTGAATTGGTATGATAGTTAACGATAAAATCACCGCTTAATACGTAACCCGCTCTATCTTGATCATAATTCCCTCGATCAAAGATACCACAACCACTAAGTAGTAGTACTAATGATAGTGTTAGTATTAGTTTTTTCATATTACACCTCCTTGTTAACTTATTTCTACAACTGTAAATCCTTTATTATTTGTTTCATCATTTGCATCATCTACAATTGATTGCTCTACTTGAGCATCAATTGCAATTGAATCTATTGAAAGTGCAGCATCGTCAAGTGTTACTTGAATTGCAGCTTTGATATCATCAATATCAGTTTGTGTATAAGTTTCATCAGCAAGCATATCCGCTTCGTCAATGAATCCTAGCGAACTTGCATATCCATCAAAGTATTGTTGTACTGTTTGATATACTTGATTGTTTATTTCATTTCTTGACGCAGTTTCATCTAAATACTGTAGGTAAATATTAGTATCAAACACTATGTAAGCTGCGTCCACTAATGGGCTATGAATTGCATCAAATCTAATGTTTCTTTCAGTTACATTATCTAATTCAGCATATTTCTGAGCGTAATAGAAGTTGTCTACTTCGAGATTAGTTAAACCAGATGTAATTGTAATACCCGTGTTCTCTAGTTCTCCTATTAGTACTCCTAAATCTGATACAGTGAAGTTCTCCATTTCTAATGTAACTAATGTATCCAATACTGTACTAAATCCACTTAAATCAGAAATATTAATTGTGTTCATTGTTACTCCCACAAGGCCATTTCCATCTAATGTCCAGCTATTAACCGTACCATCAATGACGATACTTACACCGGTACCATCTACAATTATGTTTGCAATATCAATATTAGATAAGTTCACTTCTCTAGTAGTTCCTTCGTTAGATAGTGTGACATTTAAGTCGCCTAATGAAGTGCTTGATGCATTTAGAATTAGTGCATCTGTGTTCACATAAGTAGTATTATCATATGCAATTAAATTAAGTGTCCCTACATCATAAGAGCTGTGTGTAATACTTGCAGCATCAGAATCTATAGTTAATAAATCTGAAGAGCCATTTATATCTAATGTATTTACGATATTATCATTTGTTGCGATCAGCGCTAAGTTACCTGATGAAACACTTACTGTATGTATATTATTAGTACCTATCATCAATATTGTTTCAAAACTTGGCAGGATAGAAATGTGATTACCTGCAACATCAATTGTAAGAACATTTTTTACAGTTGGTCCTATTAAAGTAAACCTATCAAATATTCCATTTACTCTTTCGATGTTTTCTCCAGTGATTCTGAAGTCTGTAATTGCTGAGTTGACAGTTACTTCATCACCCAAAGTAGTAATTTCTAAACTTTGATCCGATGTTGAATTAATAAACACATTTGCACTTGTTGGTACGTTCAATGTTACTGTTTCTGATATAGTGTCTAAAGTAAATATAGGCTGCAATGAATTAATGACAACTTCGCTTAATGGTGCTATATCATAGGTATTAAGTGCTCCAAGATTGTTTGTTTGAGTACTTAATCCATTATAAACTAGATTGTTTAAATCAATATTAGTTAAATTGTCCCCATTAATATCTAAGGTATCCATTGTTCCATCAACATCAAGTGTTGTCGCAGATGTTATGATTCCAACAACTGCGGTTGGTTTATCTAAACTAAAGGCATTTAAGTTCGAGATATCCAAGTCTACATTTATAAGTGATGTCCCACTTGTAATGTCCAATCCTGTGATATTCAGACTATTAACCATTAAGTTAGTTGTTTGATTATTTAAGACTAGATTTGAAATAGATACTTCATATAGTTCAATATCAGTGATACTTCCACTGTTTCCAATTGTTAAACTGGATAATGTACTTGATGTTATTTGGAGAAGTCCTGCTGAACCATCTACAGCTAGTGTAGCTGAAGATCCTGTTACAACAACCTCGTCTCCTGCGTTGTTAACTATCAAGTTATTTAAGTTACCATCAATGATCTCAACGTCTGCAGCTCCGTTATAACTGAAACTACCAAGATCAGTTGTTACTGAGACAGGTGAAATGTTCGTTGATGCTATTTCTGTGACACTTGTACCTAGTGTTAATACCAAATCACTAAATCCACCATCTATTGTTGTTGCAGCTATGTTACTACCATTAATAGAAAGTGTATTTGTTGTTGTATTTTCAAAAATCAATGACTCTATATCTGCACTACCAAATATCATGTTTTCTACGGTACTGTTATTCATATCAAGACTTTCAATGTCAGAAGAATTAGAGAAAAACGCTGTAGATGCTGCAATACTTGAATTAAATGTATCTGCGACAACATCAAATGTTACTATTCCAATATTAGTACTAGTAAAATCTAGGTTATTTCCAACTCCTACATCAGCTGTTAATGATGTTATTAAATTGGAATTAACAACCGTTGAAATAGAATTTGTTGAGGTAATGTTTAATGTTGAAGATGTAGTACCAATTATAGTATTACTTATTGTACCAATAGCGTTTAAATCCGTTAGATTAGTTATTGAATTTAAATCTAAAGTGTTCAATGTATTTGATACATTAATTCCTACAACATTTGTTGTTGGACTATCCACAACTAATGAAACTGCATCTACTGTCAGACTAATTGAAGCTGCTCCTGTTGTCAAAACAACATCTGATGAAGTTGTGTCGAGAGTAACCGTAGTAGCATTTGTTGCGTCTAGAGCTATATCATCAATATTAGAACCAGTTACATTAATGGTTCCAACATTTGTATTAAAATCTAATGTATTTATAGAAGCGTCTACTAGATCTACTGTGTTTAAACTTGTAGAGGTTGTAGTTAATGTACCATTAACAAATGATCCTGTAATTGCATATAATTCATGCAAGTTTGCATTATTTAGGTTTAATGTGTCCACTGAACCTTCAAACGTAATTACTGTTTGATTTCCTAGTAGAGTAACATCAGCTGATGGGGCTGCTGCGAACAGTGTATTTACATTTACACCGTTTACATTTAACAATGTAGTATTAAAAGATGCGAAGAACAAATCGCTAACTAACGTAGTAATTTCAACTTCGTCAACATCATTTTCATCACTTGTTATATTCAAATTATTAAATACATCAGAATCAACTGTTATCGAATCTACCGATCCAGTTCCTGTTATTGTTAGAGAAACTAATGTGTCGTTTAATAAAACTAATTCTCCAACTTCTGCTATTAACTGCAATGAAGTTGATGTTGTATGTATCTCTATTGTGTTTTCCACATTAAGAGTATTCATTGTTAATAATGAATTGTTGTATAAATCTACCTGATCTGCTCTTGTAGATAAATCTACATTTGCCTGAACAGTATTTAATTCTAAAGAATTCATACTTGATTGTGTATTTGTATCTGTAAACGTATTTAATAAGTTGGTATTAGATACAAAATCAACGATATCTGCATTCACTATATTAACTTGTACGATGGTTGTGCTATTAAGTGTAATATCATTTGCAGAACCAGATAATGATAGACTACTATTGGTAGAATTAACAATCAAATCTGCATTTGCTATGTTTAAATTATAGATTTCATTATTAGAACTCAATGTTAATGTTGAAAAGCCTGAATAATCCACATTCAATTGTGCTTCAGCTGCGATATCAGCAGATATAGAACTTACTGAAGATGTTGCAGCTATATCTAAACTGGTAATTGAATTATTTGATAATCCTGTGACATTTGCTTGAACGTCTACCAAATTGACACTATTTAGAGTTGTATACCCTGATAAGAAACTATAATCATTATAATTTGGATCTATAAATGTTATTGATGTAGCACTATCGAAACTCAAAGTATCAAACAGTGGAACAAGTTCATTATCATTTGTAATCTGAATCGTTTCTACAAGATTAAATGAATCTGTAATCGTTATACTAAAACCGATTTGAACGCTTGATGATGAACCAAACATGTCGAAACTTGTAGTTATTGTATCTAAACTACTGAAGTTGTTTAAATAATTAGATTGTGGTTCCAATGTGGACATGCTATTGAAAGAACCAATAAAACTAGTAATACTGCTGTCGTTCGCTAAATTCACTTGAGTTACACCGTCTAAACCATCAAGATTTGTAATTATTGTATCTGGTGTATCAAATCCTATAAATGTTAATGCATCATAACCTGAGAAAATACTAAAATCTGGAATGCTTTGAACATTCTCTATATATAAGGATGTAATTGTTGCTTCAAAAACATTCCCTGCAAACACTGATAAATCAGCGATGTCCACAGAAATTGTTAAATCATCAAGAACTGTCAAGTTATCCAAAAATGCAATATCAGTTAAATCGTGTCCGCTTAAATCAATCATGTCGATTGGTGATCCACTAAATGAATCAGATGTAATTGAGAGTATTTTGGTATTTAGGTTATCTGCAAAAGGTCTATCAAACTCACTAATAAGAGTATTTTTGAATCCATCTATCGCGGTTAGAGGTAGACCTGTTAGGTTAACTGTATCTAAGTCTGGTTGATTATTTATACCATCAATCTCTGTAAGAGGTAATGTAAATCCATCACTTCCTAGTTGATTAGATAGATTTAACTCTTCTAGTCCAGGTATCGAGTCTATAAATGCAACTGAAGTAATTCCATTTTGTGATAAGACTAAATTTCTTACAGTGGTAATACTTGAAAGATCCAATGTAGTAATATCATTTCCATGGAAACTTAGGATATCATTTACTGTTGTGCCAACTAAGCTGTTAGTGAATACTTCAACTTCAGATTCTACAATTCCTAGATTCACAAAATAAGAACCATTAAAGCTGTTATCTATATTATTAAAATCCGAATCCTGAATTAGCATTCCGCTATTTGCGTTTATTGTTAAATTGTTAAACGAGTCCGTTATGCTTGTTACAGGTAATGTTGATGTTTGATTAGATAATGTAATTATTTGGAATGTTCCATCATTAAAGCTATTATCTATTAATCCAATATTACCTTCAGATAATGTGAATGAATATCCACCAGTATCAGGATCTAGGTTATTGAATGAATCAATAATTTCAGTTATTGATGTTGCATT
>NZ_CEXEES010000006.1:18882-48746 GCF_982632705.1 Candidatus Izemoplasma sp.
ACAATCTGTAATATATTAGGATTGTTCAACAGGAATGAAATATCTGTTAAGTTGTTATCTTGAACATAAATTGCATAGATGTTGTCTGAATTAAAGCTAAACTCATCTATTACATCTATTTCCATACCATGTAAATCTATAACCTGTAATTGATTTATTCCATTAAATGATCCGTAAATCTCTACATTATCATCTAATTCAAAAGGTAGAATTAACTCATATGCATCATCTTCAAAGTCTATGATTGGTAGATCAGTATTGTTGAATGAATCATCAATCACTCGAATATTATTTGGGTTATCTTCTACTATTGGTTCTCCTTCTTCATCCAGTTCATCAGGATCTTGATCAACAACCAATATTTCTAGGTTAGGTAATTCACTAAGCCCAACAATGTGTGTAAGACCATTGTTTCTGATATCTAGTTCAACTAAAGTAGGATGCCCTTTTACACCAGAAATATCATCTAGCAAGTTGTTATGTAAATCTATAAGTGCTAAATTAGGCCATTCCAATCCAATTGGTGGGATTTCTGTAATTTCATTATTATGTAAATAGATTTCTTCTAATCCTGAGATCAGAAGTAAATCAGTAAACTCAGTTAATAAGTTGTCGTTTAAGTTTATAACAGTTAGATTTATCATTCCTGATAAGTCATTTATATCTGATATTAGATTATTGCTTAAATCAAGCTCTAACAACGAAGTAAAAGAACTTATTGGTGTAATATCTGTTAGTAAATTATCTTGCAAGAATAACTTCTTAAGAGGTAAATTCTTCCCTGCTAAATCTGATATACTTGTTAATCCATTGTTTTCTAGGTTTAACTCCTCTAAACTTGTCGCATTTAACAAACTGCTAAAATCGGGAGAAGTCCCTTCACAACCTAAGTTATTATCATTCAAAATAAGTTTTTTAAGACTTACAAGATCATCTAATGAACTTAAGTCGCAGATGTTATTATTTCCCGCGTCAAATGTTTCTAGATTACTTAATCCTGATAAGTCTTCACCTAGAGTTGTAATATTGTTATTTCTTACTTCTAGTGTGATCAGATTCTCTAATTGATTTATATTAGGGAAATGAGTTATCTCATTATCATTAAGAACTAATGTTTGTAGGTTAACTAAGCTGTTTAACTCACTAATATTTACAATTCCATTATCTGTAAGAATCAACGATGTTAGTTTTGTCATTTCCTCTACACCATCAACACTTTGAAGTGAGTAACTACCTGTAATATTTAACTCTTTTACTTTTGACAAGTTCTTGAAACTTGCAATACTAACTATATTAGTATCAATCAACGTGATTGATTGAATATTTCTCAAAGCGCTAATCTGGCTTATATCTTTAATCCCTGGACCTGTAAGTGTCAAAGATGTAAGATTTTGGAAACACTGAATTCCACTTAAATCGAACTCATCGGTTGGATCTTCTGCTTCAAATGATAAATCAATTTCAGCTATAATACTTAAATAATTATATCTGTTTATATCATTCATTTCTTCATAGATATCTTCACTTGCAATCGACATAAAGCCCGAATATGTTTGACAATATTCAGGTAAATGCTCGTTTTCAGCTGTTTTGGCACACGATGCCAAAATGATTGTGGTAATAACAAGTGCAATTAGAGTGTATACTCTTTTAACGTTTTTCATTATTCCACCTCTCTCAATATATCTATAGGTTTTGTGTTAGCAAGTTTGCTAACGTTTCTATTACTTAAGAATCCTAGTAGGACAAATACAACTACAACGTAGAATAATAAGTTAAAGAAACTAATACTAGTTATTAATCTGTCTGCACCTAGACTTAACTTCATTCCAGCAAATGTAATGATTCCGCTACCTTTACTTATGGTGCTTGTGAATACTTGATTTACCAGTGAGTTAGCGATGTAAATGAAGACTATACTCATTACAGCGGCTAAAACAACTTCAATGATTATTTCAATAAAGAATAAGTTCTTTATATCTTTACTTGTACTACCAACACTTCTATATATACCGATTTCACTAATACGTTCACCAAGTATAACTTGCAATAGAATGTTGAAGAATATAATACTAATTAACATTAATACATTGAAGAATACTCCGAATAGTATTCTTATACTGCTTAAATAGTGATAACTTTCGGTGTTTACTTTACAACCAGAGTAATCTGTAATGGTGAATACATCCCCTAAAAGACGAACTTCACCTAGTTCGGATGCATTATTTAATATATTATCCACATTGAATGTCGCACAAACTTCACCTGGTTCAATATATTCTGTACGTTTGATTCTATAATCCTCTTGCACAGCTCCATCTACTTCATTTAATGGATCTGCAAAATAAATCAAAGCAACATCAATTGGTTCGTAATCTTCCTTAATACCACTTTCTAAATTGATTGAGAAATAACCATCTACATAATCCACATTCACTGATTCAATAAATAAATCATTATATGCTTCTTGATTAAAATAGATTATTGATTCATGTTCATTCTCAACGATTCCTGTGATATACATTTCTGTTTCTTCTGTTTGGCTTTTAAATACGCCATCTTCCATATATGCCAGTTTCTCTATTCCACCCACAGTTGTATTGGCATGGTCGTAAAGAGACCTATACACTCGTTCTATATATCTTCCTTCAACTGGTTCAATATAATCTGGTAGGCTTTCATTTTCATCTACCAAGTAATAAATTGCATTACTTCTGAATAATACATCAAAGTAATCTGGATCTATTTTGTTTACTTGTAGTTTGAAATCATCAAGATACTCGATATATTCCTCAACAGTATCAAAATAACTCGTAAATTTATCTTCTTGAATCTGTTCATCACATAAATTCTGATAGAACTCATTCAATTCATCATATTCATAACAATATAACGGAATATTCATTTTTAGATATCTGACTCTTGTGAAATCTTCCACATCAAAGCCAGAACCTACGTCTGTAACATCTAACTCCATTGATCCATCTGTATGTTCAAACAATCTATTTAGATACGTTTTAGAACCATATAGTCCTGTTTCTATCTCAAAAGTATAATTAGGGATAAGAATCGTAGTTCCAACGTACTCTTCTAAACTAACTACATTATCACTTATTCCAAAGTACTCCCTATAAAATTTACTTGTTACCATTAATTCATAGTTATATGTTGGATAAATACTTTCTCCAATAAATAAATCATCAAAACTGTATAATTCACTAATATTGGTGTCAATCAATCTCAATTTGAACTCACTTAATAAATCTGGTCTTGTCGCTTCGTTAGAAACGTGTTCTACTCGATCAGATATAAGATTATGAGCCATCAATGTATTGTATCCTAACAATATGTGTGTATTTTCTTCATAAAACGCATCTTCAAAAGACGTATATATATTAGATACAGCACTGTTGTAACCGTTTATACCAGCACTCTCATCTTCTATGTCCAAACTAAACGCATAACTATTCGCCTTGTTCAAGGCTTCATAGTAATTATCGTATGCTGTAC
Organism: Candidatus Izemoplasma sp.; assembly: GCF_982632705.1. Classification (NCBI taxonomy): domain Bacteria; kingdom Bacillati; phylum Mycoplasmatota; class Mollicutes; order Candidatus Izemoplasmatales; family Candidatus Izemoplasmataceae; genus Candidatus Izemoplasma; species Candidatus Izemoplasma sp. Next base: position 22,393 of record NZ_CEXEES010000006.1, read on the forward strand.
TTACTCCACGCTCTAAACCATTAAACAATATAGTAAAACTAAATGCTAACGCTAACGAAAGGGCTGTAAATAAGGTTCTTAACCATTGTGATTTGATTTTTCTGAATGTTAACTCCAACTTGTCTTTAAAACTAAGATTAGTTGGTTTTGTTTTCTTATACACATTTTGATATGTTTGTGGAATGTCTTCACGAATCAAATCTGATGTGAATCGTCCTTCTGTTAACTCAATTATTCTAGTTGCATGTTCATTTGCAATCCCTCTATCATGGGTAACCACTAAAACAAGTCTTTCTTTACTCAGACCTTTGATTAATTCAATAACATTCTCTGAAGTTTTATGATCAAGAGCTCCAGTTGGTTCATCGGCAAGGATAATATCTGGATCTTTTACAAGCGCTCTAGCTATTGCTACACGTTGTCGTTGCCCACCACTTAGTTGATTTGGTCTCTTATACATATGATCAATAATTCCAACTTGCGTTAAAACTTCTTTGATTTTTGCATCTTTTACTTTTTTGTTCATTGTATTTTGATATTTTAATGCAATTTCCACATTTTTATATACTGACAGATATTCAACAAGGTGATATTCCTGGAATATAAATCCGATTTTCTCGTTTCTAATCGCATCCCAGTGTCCTTCATTGATATCTGATATATTATTTCCTTCTAAGAAGTAATCTCCACCATCGGGTCTATCTAAACCTCCAAGGATGTTGATTAAGGTAGATTTCCCACTACCACTTTTCCCAACTATAGCGACAAATTCTCCACGTTTAAAGGACGTAGTCACTTTATTAAGCGCTACAATCTTTCTTCCTTCTTGTGTTTCGTAAATGCGTTCTACATCTACGAGTCTTAGAATTACGTCACCTCTACTCATTTAAATCACTCACTTCTTAAAGCATCTATCGCTCTCATATTTGCTGCTCTGAAACTTGGTACCAATACACTAACAAACAAGAATACTACAGCACCTAGTATAACCATTGCACTGAAGAATATCTGATAGCTAAACAGCTCATTTAAGCCAAATATTGATTCTAAATCAGTTAAATCTACTACAATACTTTTATATAAGAACTTAAATCCAAATGCTATTCCTACATAAACAATTGTATTCAATATAAGTATTCTCCATGCTATTTCCAATGTTTCAAATACAAACATATTTCGAATACTCCTCTTACTTACACCAATACAAGAATATATTCCAATCTCTCTAATCCTTGAAGATACACTGCTTGCAACAATGTTTATATCAATTGTTCCACTAATAATTATTAAACTGAAGAATATACCGAGATATATGAAATAAAGCATCTCTTCTAAACTTTGTGTTTCAATGTATTCTCTTAATTGTGGGTTGTCTATTGTTGCACCTAACTCATCGCTTAACGCATCTAAATCGATAAACTCATCAATATCATTTACATAGAAACTTACATAGCTATCATAATACTCATCTGCTCGTATGAAGTTTACATCATCTTTCAAGTAATCAACATACTCTTCAAATCCACCAACAGGAACAAATATGTTTCCTGTGTAGTTAACACCTTTATAAAAACTATTTAATACACCTTTGATAACAAACTGATAACAGTCATCTGTAATCTTACTAAGAGGTGGAACTTCATCCCCACTAATAATACTTTCCCCACAGACATATAATGATTCTCCTACGAATGTGTTTAAAGTAGTTACGTCCAACGTTTTACCTTCGTTGTATATCTCATCCATACTATATCCATAGAATCTAGATAGTATGAACTCACTTGAAACGATCACCTCGTTAAACTGTGTTGGATATCCACCAGCTAATATTTGATCGTTTAAGTAAAAGAAGCTTTTTGATTCAGGTAACGTAACCATTTTAGGGCTAAATACACCTGTATTAACTGTGTTTTGTGATTTCATATCAAATCGTTCATCATCAACTACCAAATACATTTCCTGTAAATAATGTTCGTAGTACATAGTTGATTCGGAGATACTCTCATTAACAACAAGACTTGATATTGTATCTTGTGCATCATCATAATCAGTAACTAGGAACTGTTGATAGTTATTATTTACATCAAATAGGTTGAAGTTATAGTCTGTAATATTTCTCATTACTAGGTTTACAACAAGTAACAACATAATACTAATTACAAAACTATAAAGTATTCTTCTATTGATTTTTAGTTTTTGTTTGTAGTTCTCTCTTGCGATTTTTCTAGTGAACACAGGGTTATTACTTACGTATTTACGTTCCAGTGGTACATGACACCTTTCACCAACTACTAAGCCTGTTTCCATCTCCGGAAATTGCTTAATTAAACGCTTTCTCAGTCTTTTTGTTACTTTAGTTTCATACATAAGTAGTTTATTTGTAGTGTCTCTTGTGACACTATTTTTTTGTTTTACTATCTCGTCACTTATAACTTCACCATCATGAAGTCTTACAACTCTTGTAGCGTTCTTATACGCTAGATCTTCATCATGTGTAACCATGATGATGATACGTCCAGGTGCGAACTTTTGAATCAATGCCATTATTTCTTTAGCTGTAGTACTGTCTAATGCACCTGTTGGTTCATCCGCTAGTATAATTGTTGGGTTTATAATAATCGTTCTCGCAATTGCGACACGTTGACGTTGTCCACCGCTTAATTCACTGGCTAACTTATCATCAACACCCTCTAATCCAACTTCCTTCAATAGTCTTAAAGCTATCTCTCTTGCTACGTTGTTGTCAGATCCTGTCAGAATTAATGGTAAAATTACGTTTTCCATAACCGTTAAATGATCAATAAGGTTAAACCTTTGGAATATGAAGCCAATCTCCTGATTTCTTATCTCACGCCATTTACTATCATTAAACTTATCAACATCTAGATCATTAAATATGATTTTTCCGTCTGATTTAATATCAACACCACTAATCATGTTAAGAAATGTTGTTTTACCTGAACCAGATTCACCTAAAATAGCGATAAACTCGCCTGGTTCAAATTTTAAATTTACATCTTGAAGTGCAACAAAGTCTCTCTCTTTGGTCTGGTAAATTTTCTTAAGATCTTTGACTTCTATCATAAGTTATCACCATCCTTTATTGCTTTTATAGTGTCTATGTTTGTGATTTTCTTTGTTGATACTCTTTTAATTATGTATTTGTAGATAAAGAAATAGAATACCAGTGTCGCAAAGAATATAACTACGTAATTCATTGCGAATACATCATATAAATTAAAATCAAAGAATAGGCCTAGTAAAGGCATATAGTAATGACTTATTGGTGCATTTGTATATAAATTTAAGTTGCTTAGAATTAACATAATTCCAAAGAATGAAATAAAACTAAATAATGCAACTCGTTTGTTTTCTAAACGAACCATATCATAAATATCTTCATGAGAAGTTCCTAAAACACGTAAACTAGCTAATTCCTTAACTCGTTTCCTTGTCGCGGTCTCATATATGTTTCCATATAGATTAATCAGGACAATACTTAAGAAGATTACACTGAAGATTAAAACAAGGTATACAACCAAATAAAGTACGATCATAACTAAACTACGTACTGCATTGGTACTAATACTGCTTATAAGCAAATCAAGGTTTGTATTTTCCATAAATTTAATGAATCCAGGACTTTGTTCTAATTTTGATAATCCTTTAACGAAATTTTCAATAAAGCCAATGTTTTCTACTAAAACTCTCGGTACCACTAAGTAAACAAGACCACTTAGACTTCCTCTTTCTCTTTCAAAAGAAGAAACAAGATTTAGGTTATAGAAGTTCCCTTGTGCACTTTCGTAGAACTGATTATTGAATAAGTGTGCATATTCTGTATAAATAATTCTATTCGTTGTTTCTTGGTATGTAAGTCTACTAAAATCACCAAATACTTCTAATGCATCTTTAAATGTACTGTGTGTTTTCAATTTGTTATATATTGAATCTGCCTCTGCAAGTAAACTCTCATAATCTCTGTTTATGTAACTTTGATTGGTTAAATACTCATATTCATCTCTGTCACTAATTACATAAGCATGTTGTGCAACGTACATATGTAAGATATCAATGTAGCGAAGGCCTTCAAACATCTCATTATCAACTAAATCTGTTAAGAATGCATTGTTTATAGGTGCACCAGAAAGATCACTTTCAACATATAGAGCTACTTGTTCTGTAGCTTCGTTTAAGGTATCTATCCAAAGTTCAAATGTTTCAGCAACATCTTCTTTAATCTCGGGGATGTAATTATCCAAGAAATCTCGTTCTATATCATCCACATTGAACTCTTTATAGTTCTCTAAGCTTATTTCAGCGTATTGGATTGCTTTTGTGAACTCACCATATGTTGAGTTATCCACTATTTCAAATGTAATATACTCTTCTGCATCTTGGCTAAAAATGAAACTAAAAGATTCTGAAGAGACATTCGGCATAAATACATCGTCTTTTAAGTCTATAAACGGATTAATATCACCATCAAAATTTATTAATCCTACTACCGTGAATGTATGTGTTACCTCTTGGTAAGACTCTGTATAGCTGTCTCCATCGTCTTCAAATGTAATTATATTTCTTGTTATCGTAATTTCTCTATCCGCTTCATCCATTTCTAAGAACTTTTCACTTATCAATGCACTTGGTATGATTTTCAATATATTCCCATGTTCGTCTTTGAACTCGTCAGGAGTAATTATCTCGTACTTGAATAAAAAATCAACAGGGACAACCACTTCGTCATCATTTTCAGGTAACCTACTACCTTCAAGCATGTGATCATTCAATATATCTGCGTTGTTCTCACTATATACATAGTTGTATTGGTAAATACTATCTGCATCTAAATCTACACCCATAAAATCTGTGACATAAGTATACGGTTCTGGATACTGTACAATATTTTGATAAATGTACTGTAATTCCTCGAATACGATATCAGGGTTTGATTGCTTGAGTATAATACTAGAATTATTGTAGTATACAGCAAAAATAGGGCTTAATCCTAAGTCCTCTAGTTCGTTTTTAATATGTAGAATTCTATCTTGATCGTATTGATAGTTAAAATATGGATCAATTAGTAATTCATCTATGAAATGTGAATTAATTGTATCAGTTTGACTAAAATCACTTATAAATGAGAACTCTAGATCTTCATGAAGTTCTCTATCTAAGTCATCCATCTCGTAATCTGATGCAATGTAATATACTCTGTTTTCATTTGTCATTGTTCTTGTATACATGGCTTTTTCATTAAATCCACCAAAGGTCTCAGTAACAAAATTTAACCCAAATACAATAGTTAATAGGAATACTGTGAAAATTAGTGCACTAAAGACATGCAGCCCTATATTTCTTAAGAAAGATTGATTAGCATACTTCTTCTTACCATGAAAATTATCACTAGTTTGCAGGAATCTATAGATTCTCGTGTTTAGCTTTGTATTTCTCATTCTCTCTTTTATTAGTCGTCTTTTAAGTTCTTCATCTATATCAAATTCATTTTGATTATTTAATTTAAAGTTCTCTAAATCAACACCTAGATCTTTTAAGACGGTTTCTTTATTAACTTCTGTTACTTTTTCTTCCATATCAATCATTTTTTGAATTCGTACATCATCTTCACTGATTTCTCTATCAATGATTAAATCAAGTTCATCTACTCTAATTTTGGAAGGGTCTGTGATTAATTCATTCTTAATTGTATAACCACTTTTAAGTTCTATAACACGGCTCCCATAATCTCTAACAATGGCTTTGTTGTGTGTTGCTATTATTAGCAACTTTGTTCTACAAAGGTCTTTTAATAGGTCTAAAATCTCTTTACTTGTTCTTGAATCTAGTGCAGCTGTAGGTTCATCAGCGATAATAATATCCGGATTCTTTACAAAAGCCCTAGCTATTGCAACTCTTTGTTTTTGTCCACCACTTAGTTCATAAGGGTGTTTATCCGCATGATCTCTCAATCCCACAAGCTTTAAAGCGTGCAGTGCTGCTCTTTTCCTACTTCCAGCATTCACGACACCTATTACCTTAAGTGCAATTTCTACATTCTCAAGAACAGTTAAATTATTCAATAAAACATATTGTTGGAAAACAAACCCGATTCTTCTTTTACGAATGGTATCTATTTCTCTTTCTGTCTTTTCACGCATGTTCTCGCCATCAAGAATAAATTTACCAGCGTATTCTCTATCAAAACCACCTAGAATATTAAGTAACGTACTCTTACCACTACCTGAACGGCCCAAAAGAACAACAACCTCACCCTTTTCAAGGTTATAATTGATGTCACTTAATGCGATTACATTATAGTTCACAGTCCCATATACTTTAGTTAAATTCTTTAATTCAATCATTCGGAAGCCAACATTCTGATTGTATTACTTCGTGAGATTTTGTATGCTGGGATCAATGATCCAACCATAAACAAGAATAAAACTACAATAAATATAATACCTACATGGGAGTAGTGAATATGAAAATCTATCAACGATAGGTCTTGATTCGTTATAAACGAAGCAATAACACCAAACGTTGTTGTAAAAATATTTGTAATGAAGTGTAAGTAATCTGCGACTAATAAGTCTCTAAAATTAAATACACCATTAATGATAAGAATTAAAACAAATGAATATATTAAGCTATCTTTAAAAATTGCTAGAGTAAACTTAATCGGTCTCAGCATAAATAGGAGTGCTATTTCTTCTTGAGAAGCACCAAAAGCCTTTAATACTGCAATTTCCCTTTTCTTGTTTATTATGTTTATTGTAAAAACAAACAAGTAAGAAACGATACAGAACCCAATCAGTATATATAAGATAACTTGTATCAAAGATGATAGATTTTGCTCAAAGAATTGATATATAAAATCGAGAATTACATTTTTATCTGCCACTTCACCTTGAACAAACACTCTAAGATACTTATCTGTAAAGACGTCTAAATTCTGATTTATAACACTTATAACGATAAACAAAGTTAAAGAAATACTAAATGTCCTAAAAGTCTTTCCGAATTTCTTTTTATCGATATCCATACTTAAAAATGAATACATCAATAAATTCAGGAATCCAGCATGCTTTTCTTTTAACTTCCTTTTTTCTGATTTTACAACTGGAGTATCTGCAAGTTTCTGGTCTTTTACAACATTACCATCGACAAGCATAATCATTCTATCGCTGTATTTTTTTGCAAACTCCTCATCATGAGTAACCATGATAATCGTTTTTGTCTTTGATAAATCTTTTAATAATTGAAGTATTTCAACTGCAGTATAATCATCTAGTGCACCTGTCGGTTCATCACATAAGATAATCTTTTGATCATTTACGATTGCTCGTGCAATCGCTACACGCTGCTGTTGCCCACCACTAAGCTCTGGTGGTCTTACTTTTGTATATTGTTCTAATCCTACACTCTTTAAAGCTTCAAAAGCTTTTTCCCTAGCCGCTTTAAAGGTTTCCCCATTCAATACTAGAGGTGTTGCCACATTATCTAAAACACTCATATCTTTAACTAAGTTGAATTCTTGAAAAATAAATCCAATATAATTATTTCTAATTGTGTTAATTTTTTTTGCTTTTATAGAACTGATGTCATGCCCATCTACTATAATATTTCCCTTGTCATATTCTAACAACGTACTTATAACGTTCAAAAGAGTAGTTTTTCCAGATCCACTTCTTCCTAGGATCGAAACAAAACTACCTTCTTCAATATTTAAATTTATACCTTTCAGTACATGTGTGGTGTTTGTACCATGTTTGTAGCTTTTATGTAAGTTTTTGATTTCAAGTATACTCATGCCATCACCACCTTATCAATATAGTACTAAATTCTTGTGTATATATTATGAATAATTACTTATTGTTTCGCTCTGCTTCGGTGATACGTAAATAATTAGGATTCAATCCATGAATATCCTTAACTAAGTACATCAACCCAGATCTAATAATTATCTCTATGTTCGGTTCTCCATTACTAACGACTCTAAATGGACCCTCGATACTAGCTTTAAATTCTTCAAGATTAGTAAGTTGCTCGATTTCCTTAAGACTCATAACATCTTTTTTCTTCTCATAAAGGCCAAGGAAACTATTTCCCCTTCTAGCATCTACCTCGGCTAGAATAAGCCCTTCGCCATCAAGACTACTCGCCATTAATGCAAGACTACTTACTGTGTATACTGGGATGTCATTGTTCCAACCAAACATTTTTGCTACAACAACTCCAACTCTCAACCCTGTATAACTTCCTGGTCCAACACCGACTATGATTTCATCAATGTCGTTTACTTCAAGCTTATTTTCTTTTAAGATTCTTTCAAGTTCTATCATTAGTTTTACTGAGTGATCGTTATTTCCAATTTGATAATATTTCTGAACACAATCAAAATCACTGAACAACGCTACATAAAGATACTTTGTTGCTGAATCAATTACTAATCTTTTTAATGATTTCTTCATATCGTCCAACTCCTTCAATTTTTACCAATCTCTTGTCTTGATCAATTATTTCTATTTCAAAAATAAGTTTTTCATCAGGTAAACTGTTAATTATGTTTTTATACCATTCAATTACACACACACCATCTCCGTATATATACTCTTCAAGGTCATAATCTGCACCAATACCGTTCAATCTATATACATCCATGTGGAATAAATCTAATTCACCATCATATACTTTCATGATTGTAAATGTAGGACTGTTGATATTATCTGGTATACCCATACTCTTACCAAAAGATTTGGTAAATGTCGTTTTACCAGCACCAAGGTCCCCTTCTAAGCATAATAAAAAGCCAGGAAATACATGTTTTCCTACCTCTTTTGCGAATTCTTGCATGTGTTTTAAATCATTAATCATTAGTTCTTTATACATCATTTCACCAGCCTATTAATTTGTATATCTAAGATATACAATTAGTATACCTAGATTATATCACATTAAAATGCAATATATAAAAAATTGTGTGTTATAATTTTCTCGAGGAGTGATTTTATGGACTTAATTCTTTACAACCCGTTATCAAATAATTCTAAATCTGGTATACAGACTCATAAACTCATAAGATACTACAAAAAAAATAATATTCCGTTTAGACTAAAGAGTATAGTTAAAATTAAGGATATAAAGTCTTATCTAGAAGGTAAAGACCATATTGATAAAATCATTTTACTTGGTGGAGATGGAACTATAAATCATTTCGTTAACAGTACGATGAATGTAGAAATTAAACAGGATATATACCTAAAAAGAAATGGTACAGGTAATGATTTTTTAAGAACATTAAAAGTACAAGATGATAACCCGCAATACATAATGGAAAGCATATATGATAATGGCTTTAAAACAAACTTTTTAAATGGCACAGGTATGGGATTAGACGGTTATGTTGGCTTCCTAATTCAAAAAGCAAAACGAAAAGGTAAACTTGCGTATCTATACCATACACTTAGAGCCTTAATTAAGTATATCCCAGAACCAATTACTGTAGAAATTGATGATGAAAAACATCATTTCAAAAAAGCTTATATTGTAACCATGAATAATGGAAAATATTTTGGTGGTGGGATGAAAATTAGTCCTGACGCAAAAATAAACGATGAGTTCTTAGACGTAATCGTAGTTCACACGATATCTAAATGGCTAATTCTACCAGTATTCTTCTCAATCTATATTGGTAAACACATAAAACTTAAAAGGTGGGTTACCCATTTTAAGGCCAAAAAAGTAAAAGCAACGTTTACAACACCACAGATCACACAAGCAGATGGTGAAAACTATTCTGATGTTACATCTATGCTAGTTCAGAGTTCAGGAAAGAAAATACACTACAGATATTTCGATCAAAAAAAGCGCTAAAATTAGCGCTTTTAATTTACCTCTAAATAGCTTTTGTAAAGCATACAACCTTATTTCTTGTTGCTTCTTTGAATCCCATTTTCTTAACATACTTAATATGTGCTTCATTCTTTGTATAAACCAAAAACTCTTTATAACCCAATTTCAAGAATTCTTCTCTTTGTGATTTAAAAACATATGCACCAAGTTTAAAATCTCTATATTGTGGTACAACGTAGTCTACTTTAATCTCCAAAGTGGTACTATCCGCTTTATCTGCTATAAACAAACCAGCTGGTGTCATATTCCTCAATATATACAATTTTGTTGATGCGTTTTCGATATCAACTTTGCTTATATTTACGTAACTTTCAATATCTTCTTTATAAAACTTAATAAATGACTTTAAATACTCTGATTTTCCTTCAAATGGTAATAACTGGAAAAATTCTTTACCCTTATACATTTTAACTAAATAATATACATCAATAATTACTATACCTAAATTCATCATACCTGTTGGTATGCTTCCTATCATAAATCCATAAAAACCAAATAATGTTGCTCCAAAAAGATTAATCCATCTTAACTTTTTTAATGAAGACATCAATAATGATATTAATACTATCAATGATGCTGCATAACCTAAATACTCTAAATACATAATATTCCTCCTAATTCAATAACAACCTACCTTAACAAACTAACTAATTCATTTCAATGTCTTTTGTCAGTTTGTTGAATGGTTTAATTTCTGTAATAAGTACACCAGCAATAATAAGGAGTCCACCTATTACCACTGATTCTGTTAAAACCTCATTTACAATCAATACACTTCCGATTGCTGCAAACACACTTTCTAATACAACTATCAGACTTACCCTTGTAGGTAAGCTATATTTTAATGCATAACTTTGAACTAAAAATCCTATCGCAGTGTTAAGTACTCCTAAAAATAGTAATGGCCAATACTCTAAGATTTTAATGTCTATAGGCTTTGAGAATATAAACATCGCTATAACTGAAAATAAAGTAGCTGTATAAATATTGAATAAAACGAATGTAGCCGGATCCAAATCGTGTTTCTTTTGAAAATACGATCCAGTAATAATATTAAATGCGACCATAATAGCGCATATGAATGTGAAAAAATCCCCTAAGTTAATGTTTTCTAAAGATATTGTATCAAATCCAAAAGATAGTACATAAAGCCCAATTGTAGCTACAACTACAGATATGATATTGTACAAATCAACTTTCTTCTTAAAAAATAGAAAGTATAGAAATGGAACAAACACAATATTCAATTGTGTAATAAAACCATTCTTAGATGGTGTTGTTATACCGTTTCCTAGTGTTTGAAAAAGGAAACCTAGGAATAGAAATAATCCTGTAATAACACCAAATATAACAACTTCTTTATTTATGAATTTAAGTTTTCTGCGAAATATAATTGTTAACAAAATAGTTGCTGTAGCAAATCTACCAACCATTATCATGTAAGCATCAAAACCATAATTGAAGGCTAATTTTGTAATAGGGAAGCCTAATCCCCATATAATTGTCACTATAACCAATGCAAGTTCCGAGTAAGTCTGTTTTGATTTCATATGCACACCTCGAGTCCACTATAACAAAAGAAAAAGAGTAATTCAATGAATTACTCTTTTTTGTCTATTTTAAGCGTTTCTTTAACTCTTTTGATAATTCTTCATAACCTGGTTTACCAAGTAATGCGAACATATTTCGTTTGTAATCTTCAACACCTGGCTGGTTGAATGGATTTACATCTAGTACATATCCACTAACTCCACAAGCTTTCTCAAAGAAATAGATTAAATAACCAAATGTATATTCATCAAGTTTTGGCATATTAATAACTATATTAGGTACTCCACCATCATTATGGGCAAGTATAGTTCCGTAGAATGCTTGCTTATTAACAAAATCTACAGATTTACCCTTTAAGTAGTTCAAACCATCAAGGTTTAGTTCATCTTCTTCAATAAACATCTCTCTTCTAGGTGCTTCTACATTTAGAACCGTCTCAAATAGATGACGTTCTCCATCTTGTACGTATTGTCCTAAACTGTGTAAATCAGTACTGAACGAAGCGCTTGCTGGGAATATACCTAAATGGTTTTTACCTTCACTTTCTCCGTATAACTGTTTCCACCATTCACCTACAAAGAATAGAGCTGGTTCATAATTTACTAACATTTCTATTTTCTTTCCATCTCTATATAACAAATTTCTTACTGCAACATATTTATATGCCTCATTCTCTAAAGTAGGCTCTAAGTATTCGTTATAAGCATCTTTTGCACCTAACATGATTTTATCTATATCTAGTCCTGAAGCCGCGATAGGAAGTAATCCCACCGCTGTTAAAACACTAAATCTACCACCAACATCGTTTGGTACAACAAATGTTTCGTAACCTTCTTTGTCTGCTAAAGTACGTAACGCACCTTTATCTTTATCCGTTGTTGCATATATTCTGTCTTTTGCTTCAGATTTACCATATTTCTCAATTAGTATCTTTTTAAAAGCTCTAAACGCCATAGCAGGCTCTGTAGTTGTCCCAGATTTACTAATTACATTAATACTAAAACTCTTATTAGCTATGTAATCAATTAGATCCATCATATAACTTGAAGAAATATGATGTCCAACAAATATGATTTCAAGACCTCTGTCTTTATCAAAATGTTTTTGTAACCCCTCTAATACAGCTTTGGAACCTAAATAAGATCCTCCAATACCAATTACAAGTAATACTTCTGAGGATTGTTGAATTCTCTTTGCTGCCTTTTTGATTCTATCAAACTCTTCGATATCGTAGTTAACAGGTAAATCAACCCAACCTACGTATTCGTTACCCTTACCAGTACCGTTGTGTAAAAGCTCATGTGCCTTTATAATTTCTTGTTCTATATTAGGTAAATCCTTCTCATTAAAAAACTCAATTGCTCTTGAATAATCAACTCTTAAATGTTTTTTCATATTATACCTCCTAATTCGTTCATATATTACCATATTGACAAATAATTGTATATAGTAAAGCCTTTACATAACCAAAATAAAAACAGTGAATTACTCACTGTCTTTAAGATTGTAGTTACCAATCCATTCTTGTAAAGAATGCTTCAAAGGATCAAAACCTGTATCCAATATAATATTATATCTTTTTTTACGCTTGTGAAGTGCTTTAAAGCTTAGACTAAGCTTTGTTCCACTCACCTTAATTACTTGTAAATCAATAATATCACCGACAGATACATAATCATCGATACTACGAACAAAGCCGTCACTGAATTCACTTATATGAATTAGTCCAATATACTCATCGTTAACCTTAACGAAAGCTCCGTAGGGCTTTATTGCAGTAATCTCACCTTTAACAACGTCGTTAATATTCATCATTAAAACTCCTCATTTTTGATTACTCATAAATAGTATATCAAACTTTTAAATATGTTAAAAGCAATAAAAAAAGAAAACAATTAAGTTTTCTTTGTTTTAGATATTTTCTACTCCAATAATTCCAGGTACTTCCTCTAGTAAAATAGCCTCAATACCATCTTTAAGTGTTGAATCAAGAGCACTACACCCTACACATGCACCCATCATCTCTACAAAGACTATTCCGTCTTCATATCTAACATATTTTACATCTCCACCATCTCTTTGTAAGTAAGGACGAACTTTGTGAAGAATTTCTTTTACTTGTTTTTCAATTAATTCCGAATTCATGGTAATCACCTCTTTAATTTCGCAAATTTATTATACACAATATTACGTACAATGTGTACTAAAACGCTAAAAAAAATAAGGATTATTCCTTATTTAATCTTTTTAGTACAAAATATGGTGCATTCGGTGTTGCTGATTCCATTAAATAATCTGGTATAGTTTGCTTTGATTCTTCAGAAAAACCTTTAAATCTAAGCATATCTGCACTGTAATCACCAACTATATATGTGTATTTGTCTAAATACTCTACATATCTCTCATTAAAAATCTTAATTTCTAACGCTTCTTTATAATCCTTGATAATCTCAAAGTTTCCGTGTTCTGTTTCTATCATGATATCCTCCTAATAATCGTTATCGTCGTATGATTCGTAAATATCATCACTTTTATTACTATTCATGACCTCTTTTTTTTCTGGTAAGACAATTGCCATGATTATGTATAATAGTAATCCTGTTCCCATAAATAGTATAGTAAAGGCAAATGCTATCCTAACTATTGATGGATCCATATCGAAGTATTCTGCAATTCCTTGACAAACACCTGAAACTTGTTTGTCCTTATCTGATTTATATAATCTTTTTGCCATTTAAGTCACCTTCTCCACTAAAACTATACTTTCAGTCATAATAGCCTCTTCTCTACCTATTATACCTACTCGCTCACTTGTCGTTGCTTTTACACTTACAAATTCTACATCAACTTCTAGTAACTTTGCAATGTTTTCTCGCATTTCTTCTTTATAATGTCTTAATTTTGGATTTTCTAAGAATACAGTAGAATCGATATTTATGACTCTATACCCTTTCTTTTTAACTTCACTCATTACTTTTAAAACAAGTAGACTAGAGTCTATCCCTTTGAATTTTTCGCTTGTATCTGGAAAAAGCTTTCCAAGATCTCCAAGAGCCAGTGCTCCAATAAGTGATTCACAGACTGTGTGTAATAAACAATCTCCATCACTATGGCCGACAGATCCTTTATTGTGTGGAATTCTTACTCCACCAATAATTAATCTATATCCTTCTTCTAGTCTGTGGATATCTGTACTGTGTCCTATACGTATCATAAAATCACCTCTAAAATTTTAATATCTTCTAATGTTGTTAATTTGATATTTCTATAATCCCCCTCGATTACAACTGCTTTTATATCCATGAATCTCTCTAAAAGTACCGTGTCATCTGTACCAATAAAATTAGCTTTTTGTGCCAAAAGATGAGATTTAAGCAAAATATCCTTTTTGAAAGCCTGTGGTGTTTGAACCATGATCAGGTTAGATCTATCAAGAGTCTTAACAACGCGATTTCCACTTACTTCCTGTATTGTGTCTTTTACTTTGACACCCAGAGTTAAAGAGGAATGGTTGGTTAAATCAGATAGTAAATCCTTCATTGAGTGCTCAGGAAGGTATGGTCTTGCCCCATCATGGACTAAAACGTAATCATTTTTCGCTTTTTGTAGCGCTTTAAAGACACTGTCCTGTCTTTCCTTACCGCCTATAATTATATGGTTTATTTTACTTTTATATCTTGAAGAAAAGTATTCGAATTCTTCTTCAGAGACAACTAAAATCAATTCTGTAATTTTTGTATATTTTTTAAAGGAATCAATACTATAATCTATCACTTTTTTTCCATTGATTTCATATAAAACTTTATTATATTTCAGTCCGGTTCTTTTACCACTTCCAGCGGCTAATATTATACCTGATATACTCATAAATTAAACCTCTTTTTTCTTATTGATTTTAACTGTGTGGAAAACTATTTTGATATATAATTTTTAAATCAAAATTATGTGGAAAGTATTATTTAGCATTTAATAAATGCAGTTTGAATTATATTAATCTTTATTTCAGATTTTTTCATCTAATAAATATATTGCTCTTCAATATATTTTTCAATTTCATAGTATATGATTCTAATTGAGTATATTTAAATAATTTCTAGTAGAAAGTAATGATACTTTTGATAAGGTTCCCATGCAATTAATTTCTAATTCTCAAATAATAATGTGAAAGTACATTTCATTAACTTTTTGATATGTTTTACGCTTAAGTATATCAAATACGATCATAAAAGCTGAAATTTGTGTTCGAATTGTCTTTTAATGTAATATCTAGTGCTTTATTCGCCTCTTCAATAACTTTGTCAGGGGATTTGCCTTCATATGGTGATTCTGCAATACCTATGTTTGGGTACAATGTTTGTGTGATCCCACCGAATACCATATTTAAATTAAGTAATTCTCCTGCACCTTGTAGTGCACGTACTAGTATTTCATATTTTTTATCATCTTTGATTATCATTCCGAAATTTATACCTCCAATTCGGAATAAACTCTGATTATCTTTTATGAAATTATATCTGAGTTTTTTTATATATTCACCCATCATTAAATCGCCTACATCTCTACCATATTTTTCATTAATTTTCGGGATGTTTGTTAGTTGAATATTTACCAAATGATATGGTGATTTTGTTCTGGATAATTTTTGTAATTCATCATACATTTTTCTAGAACCTTGAAGACCATTTAGAACTTCTATTTCTGTCTGTGGATAAAGTTTAATATCTAGTATTTTTATTATTGAAATAAATGTATTTTTTTTGTTAACATTGATTCTCTTTCCAACCTCTTTAACCCACAATAATTTTTCATCTTTTTTAATTCTATAATCGATTCTATATATAGGGTTTCTCTTTGTTGTTTTTTCCATTGCTTGTATATATTGGGGTAGATCATCTTTGTATATCTTTTTATGTAATTCTTCATCTGTGAATTGATTGTTTTCTAGTCCTAAATAGGATATAAACGTATCAGAACCGAAAATCAGTCCATCAGATTCTCTAAATGAGATACCATCACTCAGTATTTCAATTGTTGAAATGAACCTTCTTCTAAGTAACTCTGAAGACTCCCCTAGTTCCTCTAGTTTTTCTTCAAGAGCTAGAAAATCATATTCGGAAATATCCTTCTTAAAATGTTTCCATAAGTTTCCGATAAACATGTTTAGAGAGAATATACCAATTGTCCCGTAATAGTAATACTCAAAATATTCAACATATTGATTCTTATCGAATATAAGATATACATACCCTAGGGAGAATAGAAAAGAGGCTATTAATGAATAACCCTTCTTTTTCTTGTTTGTTAGCGTTGTTAGTACGTGGTAAATAACTAATAGTGATAGTAAACCAATTACTATATAGTCACGTTCAGTCATAATTTCACCCTCTATTCAATATTTCCTTTAATGTAGTGTGTTGGGTAATAAAACATTAGGTATAGCGCGAAAAACGCTAAATAGTACGCTAATGACGAATAACTAGTTTGTATTGAAAAACTTAATAGTGATACTACAGCGAAGAATAATCCCCATATAAAGGTTAATCCACCCGCCATTTTCTTAAATAGTTTGGTTCTTGTGTAATCTGTACGATAATCATACTTGATATATCCAAATAGGATTGGTTTGTTTATTAACCAAGATGATAGCAATACAACTGCGAATAACAACGTAGTGTAGCTACTATCCTCTAATGTATTCATTGATGTACTAAATATGCTGACTATGGATATTACAAAGTATAAAGACATAGATAGGATATCAAATACGCTTATATGATTCAGTTTTTTATACTTCAAGTACGTTATAATTCCCAGTAAACCAAGCGTAATTGGTCCTACAATCAAGTAATAATGATAATTCGCTAATAAGTTCGACAATACTAAAACACCGAACATAGCAAGGAAATAACGTATTCCGTACTGCCCAGGAGTATATGAATACTTATCTTGTCTCCCTTTTTCTTCTATTCCCATGTCAAACGCGTCTATTACTTCATCTAAAAACTTACGTTCACCTACATATTCAAAACTACCATTATCAATCGCCTTCTCAAGAGTGGTATTTCCCACACTTAGGTCGTATAAGCATTCGTTGGTACCAATAATAATTATGTCCGATATGTCTGTAACACCTTGGTACAGACGAATATGTTTTGCCTTTGTACGAATGTAATAAGAATCTTTTCCTACAAAGAATTGTATATTATGTTCTTCTTTCCCTAATCCACCCGGAAAGAACTGATTTGAGATTATAACCATTAACTCATCATGTGTAATGAAATAATCATCATCATCTCCACGATATATTAAATCATCAATAATGTCTCCATACTCAACACCTGATTGAATCATACCAGTAATACCGGCTTCTGGTCTCAACCAAGATCCAATAAAGTAAGCGTTGGAAAACGGGTTAATAGCGGTATAATCGTCAACATCAAATAAGTCATTTATTGTCTTATCTTCCCAATACTCTTTTGATGCAAGGCCACTCAAATATGGTCGTTTGACACCAATTTTTGAAACAGTGATGTTATCTTTTACCTTTGGGAAATACGTTACAAATTGATCAAGCACTTTTGTTAGCATTTCTTTTCTTGGCATTTGAATATCAATAAACTCTATTAAAATTGCACCTAAGCCATCCTTGCAGCTTTTGGGATCAATCTTTTTATAGTTCATAATACTATTGATTCTTACTTCATCTGTATCAAACTTACTAAAGATATATTGCGTTTCATTAATTCCAAGTTCTTCTGCTGGTTTACCTAATCCTACGTACACTTGATTGATGTACTGTGGTTCGGAAACAGCTGTATACATGTCTTCAAATTTTTCTCTAATATCCCTTGATGAAGGGATATACTGTTCAACAAAGTCGTCAATTCTCATATTGATTACATAATGCTTCGCTTTGATTTCGATACCCTCTGAATCAATTATCTTGTGAATCTCATTATCTTTAAATACAAATTTATCTATTTTTCTTCCAGTAAATATCTTCTCTCTAGTTTTGGAAATTTCCTTAGTTATTTCAGTAACCAAGCGTTTAAAGGAACTTGCTAGAAAGTGCGAACCATCTATGAATGTATCAAAAAACTTCATAAAGTAGTTATATGCATGAACTTTATCTATATCTAAACCGACTGTATCATACACTAATGTGAACTCATTCATTAGGTTCTCATCTTTGAAATATCTTTTTAGGACTTGCAATAAACTTAAGTCTCCCCATTCAATTAGAATTGATGGTATTGTATACTCTTCGTTGTTTAGTCTAGCCATTTTCTGAACTCGATAATCAGCATAATGCTTTTCTACAGCACCAAAGAATTTATGTATTTCATTTCTCTGCTTTGGGTATCTTCTTACTAAATAAATCACGAAATTATTGATATCGTTAGGTCTCTTAACAACGCGTTTTTCATGGTCTATAACCATCGCATAATCATTATCAAAAAACGTAAAATTCTTTTCTAATCCACATCTGTGAATGTATTCATAAAGTAAATCCCCTTTATGAACTCCACCAAGATCATGGTGATAGAAATCAAAGTTATACGAATTATTGTTAGGATCTTTTAGTTTAGATGAATATTTTAATAGTTTTTTCTGTTTGTTCTCTTCAAAAACAGCTACATTACGTAACCTCTTTGATAAATATGTCGCCGTGGTAAGACTACCAAGCCCTCCACCGATAACTACTACATCATATTTTTCCATGTGTATCACCCTCTTAACTATTACCCTTCATTATAACATAATTCATATAATGAATATATGTTAAAAGAAAAAACGATTAAATCGCTTTATTCGTTGTTTACTTAGACATAAACTTCACAATCCTAATGGTGATCGTATTTTTCTCTCCAAAGCCACCGGTGGTAACTTCATGAACCTCTTTAAGTGATGCGAATTCCTCAATCAATTTAACAAACATACTATCACTCTTCAATTTGCATAGACTATAAAAACATAAAAAAAAAGCCGTAACGGCTTTACTTTTGCAAATGTTTCTCTAAATATAGTAATAATGATTCTTTACTAATATCTAAATCAAGATACCCATCAACAGCAACGCTAAGCGCTCCAGTTTGTTCACTTACTACGACAGTCAAAGCATCTGATACTTCAGAAATCCCTATTGCCGCTCTATGTCTAGAACCAAGTTGTTTAGGTATATCTAATCTCTCTGTCGAAGGATAATACGCTCCTGCACAGATTATTTCATTACCTTTAATAATTACAGCACCGTCATGAAGCGGTGTATTTGGATAGAAAATTGTTGATAATAACTCTGAATTAAGCGGTGCATTGATAGCATAAGCCTTTATTATAAACTCATCTAAAGATGTCGTTTTCTCAAAGCTAATTAATGCTCCGATGTTGTTCCCTGTTAAGTAATCGACACTTTTGATTAACTCAATTTTGATATTGTCTTCCAATGTTTGTACAAATAATGCGTTTTTCTTAAAACCTAAGTTTTTCATTAACAACAAAGCTTCAGTTTGAACAAGTATGATCAATACGAAAGCTGCTGGAATCAGTCTTGCAAAGGTTTCTATAGTAAATACTCCATCAGAGATAAAGAAATAAATAACTAAACCAAATAAAAGAATGTTTAATAATTTAAAGAAGCGATAAAATAACATCGTAGTTTTTAGTTTGATTAATAGCGTGAAAATTGATAATAAATACAAATTTATTAATAGTATATCAAATTTTTCCATAATGGCATCACTCCTCTCATGTAATTATAGCATATTTTATTTATCCTTTATAGTACTAAAATCATTATAAATCAGAGTCCAAAGTAAAGCAAAAAAAATCATTACAAAAAACATGAAAACGTTATACTAATTTATAAAATGATAATGAAAATTATAATCACTATAAATTACCCAATAATAGTAAACTGTGAAATCCCTATTCTTAGCGATTTCACAGTAAAAAATAAAAGTCAAGTCTTATATTATTGCTTTTGATATTATATAATAAATATACACTAATTTTTAGGGGGTAGTTTCAATGCATAAATATAGTTCAGAAATAATACAAAAATTAAACAATGACATCAAGAGTGGTTTCCCACATCTTTTTACTATAACGGAAGACATGGAAAGAACATTTGAAGGAGTATCTAGATTAGTTATGCTAGATAGATATACACAAAAGGATTTATCGCTTAACACTTTAACTGTTGGAGATTTGGTTATAACAGTTGTTAAGAATGATCCAAAATTCCCAAGTCGAGGTTTAGGTACCGTTGTCAACATAGAAGGCGATGACGTATCTATAAAAGTCGAAGAAGAGTCTTTAAGTAACGCTGAAGACGCTGATAAAGATGGAGTAATCCTAAGAAACAAGCGTCAAATCGATAAACCGTTGGAATTGTTCTTTGAACAAATCGCAATGCGTTTAGCTCATCATCTTGGGGAAGATGAGAGCAAAGAAACAATCGATGAATTTTATCATGAAGTAGCTAACTTAAATTTAGTTCCTGCTGGAAGAGTCTTATTTGGTGCAGGAAGCCAAACGAATGTTACTTACTTTAATTGCTTTGTTATGCCACACGTACATGATTCACGTGGTGGAATTAGCGATCATAGAAAACAAGTAATGGAAATTATGAGTCGTGGTGGTGGAGTTGGAACAAACGGTTCAACTTTGCGTCCAAAGAACTCTTTAGCAAAAGGTGTTAACGGTAAATCAAGTGGGGCAGTAAGCTGGTTACACGATTTAAGTGAATTAACTCACTTAGTTGAACAAGGTGGAAGCCGTCGTGGTGCACAAATGATCATGATGCATGATTGGCACCCTGATATAGTAGAATTCATTGTATCTAAGATGCAAAACCCTACTATCTTACAATTCCTAATAGACACTATTAAGGATCAATCGATTGTTCAAGCTGCTAAGAATAAACTTAAATTTGTTCCTCTAACTGAATCAGAGATACAAATCAACGAATACATATTGGATCATAACAGACAGAATCCTGGTGTTTTCAATAAACAAATCGTAGATCAAGCCTTTGCACGAATCAATAAAGGTGGGCATTATGAAGTAAATAACCCTGAGTTCTTAAGTGGAGCAAACATTAGTGTTGCTATCACGAAAGACTTTATGGAAGCTGTAGAAGCAGACGCTGATTATCCTTTACGTTTCCCAGATGTGGACTCATATGATGGTGAAACAAAAAAAGCATATGACGATCAATGGATGCATGTAGGTGACGTTCGTGAATGGGAAAAACTTGGCTATCCAGTTAAGACATTCCGAACAATTAGAGCAAAAGAACTATGGAATTTAATAAATATTTGCGCTACATACAGCGCTGAACCTGGTATTTTCTTCATTGATAATGCAAATAAAATGACAAATGCTAAGGGATATAATCAAAAAGTAGTTTGTACAAACCCTTGTGGTGAACAACCACTTGCACCGTACAGTGTATGTAACCTTGCTGCGTTAAACCTTGCAAACATGGTAGACCGTGATAAAGGGGTTGTTGATTGGGCAAAACTTAAACAAACGATTAAAACTGCAATTAGAATGCAAGATAATGTAATTGATAAAACACATTATTTCTTAGATGAAAATAAAAAACAAGCTTTAGGTGAACGTCGTGTAGGTCTTGGTATCATGGGATTACATGATTTGCTAATTTGGACAAACAACCGTTATGGTAGTGATAACGCCAATAAACTAGTAGATAAGTTGTTTGAGTTCATCGCAATAGAATCATACAGTAATAGTATCGAAATCGCCAAAGAAAAAGGATCATTCCCATTCCTTGAAGAACAAGGAAGCATCGAATTATTCTTAGAAAGTGGTTATACTAAGAAATTACCAGAGAATGTTCGTGAAGGAATTAGAAAACACGGAATCAGAAATTCTCACTTACTTACAATTGCACCAACAGGTTCAACTGGAACAATGGTAGGTGTATCTACAGGATTAGAGCCATATTTCGCATTTACATATTTCCGTAGTGGACGTTTAGGTAAATTTATTGAAGTAAATGCTCCGATCGTCGAAGAATACTTACAACATCATCCAGAATTGACGAAAGATACATTACCTGAAATCTTCGTAAGTGCTATGGAATTAGCTCCAGAAGACCACGTAGATGTACAATGTGTTATCCAACACTGGGTAGATAGTTCAATTAGTAAAACCGTGAATGCTCCAAAAGGATATAGTGTTGAAGAAGTTGAAAAAGTATATATGAGACTATATAAAGGTGGCGCAAAAGGTGGAACTGTTTATGTTGATGGTTCAAGAGATGCACAAGTTCTAACTCTATCAAAAGATGATGAAGAAAAGATTTCTTCACCTAAACAAGTAGATTTAGTTGAACTAGGTATCGAATTAGAAGAAGAGAAAAAAGAACCAAAAGTAACGAAAACGGCTGGATTACGTAGTGATAGACAAGATAGAAATATCGGTGTTGAAGCTGGAGACATCTGTCCGATATGTTTGGAAGGTACTGTTGAAAACCTAGGTGGTTGTCACACTTGTACTAACTGTAACGCACAATTAAAATGTGGATTATAATAAAAAGGCGCTAAATAGCGCCTTTTTTTATGATACAATAACATATAGAGGTGATATCCATGAATAAAGTAATACTAGTTGGTGCGAATATCTTAAAAGATGGAATGATGGATTATTACATGGAAGAGTTAGAAAACCTAGCTGTTGCTAGCGAATTAGAAGTCTTATACACCATGACACAACAAATGCACAGAGTGAACCCACCTACCTACATTGGAAAAGGTAAAGTAGTGGAAATAAAATCATATGTAGATAATCTAGATGCAGATATGGTTGTTTTTAACAATGAGTTATCTGGATCTCAGATAAGAAACTTAGAAAATGTACTTGATGTAAGAGTGATAGATAGAACAATGCTGATACTTGATATTTTTGCTAAACGAGCTAAAACCAAAGAAGCCATGCTTCAGGTGGAAATCGCTCAGTTAGCATATATGCGTCCTCGGTTAGTTGGATTGACAGAATCACTAAATAGACAACAAGGTGGTATTGGCTCAAAAGGCCCTGGTGAAAAAAAGCTTGAGTTAGACAGGCGACGAATTGATCACGAGACATATAGATTAACTAAAGAACTTGAAGAAGTTGTTAGTTCTAGAAAGATACAAAGAAAAAATAGAAACAAATCAAAAATCAAGAAAATAGCTATCGTTGGATATACCAATGCAGGTAAATCTACACTATTAAACAAACTAATAGATATCACAGACAAACAAAGTGATAAGAAGGTATTTGCTAAAGATATGTTATTCGCAACACTAGAAACATCAACTCGTCAAATAGAGTTAAATTCACATAAACAGTTCATAATAACCGATACAGTAGGTTTTGTATCAAATCTCCCACATAATCTCGTTGAATCATTCAAATCAACGTTAGAAGAGATTACTGAAGCAGATTATTTGATACATGTCGTAGATTCTTCTCATGAATTTCATAAACAGCAAATTGAAGTTACGAATAAAACACTAGAAGAGATTGGGGTTCATGACATACCTATGCTATATGTATATAATAAGTATGATTTAAACAAAACCACTCTAACGCCTTCATTCTTTCCAAATGTTATAGTTTCTTTACTCCAAGAAAAAGGAGTAAAAGATGTCCTGAGCTTTATAGAACAGGAACTATTCAACGATCTAACAGAAGTAAAGCTATTAATACCTTTCAGTAAAGGGGCATTGATGTCTTTGATTAACGAGCAATCAAACATCATTAAAAGAGAGTATTCGGATGAAGGGACACTTCTTACAGTTGAACTTACCCAGGCAAAACTTGTCGAATATGAGGAATTCATTAAAAAAGAGGACTAATTTAGTCCTCTTTTAAATATTCTCTATACTCATTCAATAGTTTAATTAAACTATCCCTATCACTTATCTGAGAAATCGCATTTTTAACTTTCGTTGCACCTTTTAGCCCTTTAATATACCAAGCAGCGTGGCTTCTCATTTCTAAAATCGCTAATTTTAAACCTTTTAAATCAATCAATTTTTCCATATGCGCTATGATGTAATCTATCTTTTCGTCAATATCAATATCTTTTTGATAAGTTCCCGTTTCCAAATAATCAACAATCTGTTTCACTAACCAAGGGTTTCCAAGGGTTCCTCTTCCGATCATTACAGCATCACAACCTGTTTCATCAATCATTCTCTTAGCATCTTCAGGAGTTAATATATCTCCATTCCCAATAACAGGAACACTAACCGCTTCTTTTACTGCTCTTATTCTAGACCAATCTGCTTTCCCACTATACATTTGTGTCTTTGTTCTACCGTGTATCGCTATTGCCTGTGCACCCGCTTTTTCGCATAACTTAGCGATTTCCACATCATTAATAGTGTGAATGTTCCAACCTGTTCTAATTTTAACAGTTACAGGCTTTTTAACATTATCAACAATAGCTTTTACTATCGCATAAACCTTATCAGGATCCTGCATTAACTTACTTCCCGCACCGCTTTTAACGATTTTTGTTACAGGACATCCAAAGTTTATATCAATAATATCACAATTAGATTCATCGTCTAATATTTTTGCCCCTGTAATCATGCTTTCGATATCAGAACCGAAAATTTGCATAACTAAAGGACGTTCCTCTTCTGTAACGCGGATCATCTTCATTGTTTTTTCATTTCTAAAAGTAAGAGCTTTGTCACTAACCATCTCACTATAAATAAGACCAGCACCAAATTCTTTCACAATACTTCTAAAGGCTATATTAGATACTCCAGCCATCGGAGCCATAACAACCTTATTCTTAATTTCAAATTTTCCTATTTTAAACATACTATCACTCTTTCAATAAATCATACCTATTGTATTAAATTTCAAAAGATATTGCAATGTGTTTGATTTTATTTATAATAATTAAGTGATATAATTGGAAAAGGTGATATAAATGAATGATTATTTAGTAAAAGCATATGCTTTTGATGGAACAGTTAGGTTATATACAGCAAAAACAACTAATTTGGTTGCCGAAGCACAGCAAAGACATGATCTTTGGCCAACTTCTGCCGCTGCATTAGGACGTTTACTAACAACTAGTATTATAATGGGTGCAATGTACAAAGGCGATCAAGAACTCACAATAAGAGTTGAGGCTGATGGTCCAATAGACAGTATGCTTGCAACAACCAACACTTATGGTGAAGTACGAGGGTACGTAGGTAATCCCCATGTGTTTTTGCAATACAATACTGGCAAACTAAATGTAGGACAAGCAGTTGGTAATGGCTTTATTCACGTAACAAAAGACTTAAAAATACGTGATATGTTTACATCAAGCGCTCAAATACAAACTGGTGAAATAGCGGAAGACTTTGCTTATTATTTCACAGCTTCAGAGCAAATTCCAAGCGCAGTAGGACTCGGTGTACTCGTTAATGAGGATAACACTATACAGGCTAGTGGTGGTTATATTCTTCAAGTAATGCCAGGTTGTAAACCAGAGACTTTAGATAAGATAGAAAAAGTATTGAAGGAAATACCTCCAATCAGTGAGTTGATCGCTAGTGGAAGTACTCCCGAAGACATTGTTGAGTTAATTACAAAAGGTGATTCTCAATTACTAGAGAAATTAGATTTAAACTATAAATGTAATTGTCACAAAGAAAAATTCGAAAAAGGTTTAATCAGTTTAGGTGTAGATCAACTAACTGAAATTAAAGAAGAAGATAAAAAAATTGATGTTACTTGTCAGTTCTGCAATGAGCACTATCATTTTACAGAAGATGAAATTGCACAAATAATTGAGCAAATAAAAAAATAGGATATTCGTCCTATTTTTTTTATTTATCCGAATTGAAAGTTTAAATATACAACGGGTA
>NZ_CEXEES010000007.1:0-48742 GCF_982632705.1 Candidatus Izemoplasma sp.
TCCTTTTACAATGTTATGTAGGGGGAATTACTCCCCCCTACAAATCATTATATTGTAATTGTTTCTATATTAGAATTTTTATTATTATTTACTATTAATTGAAAGGATCTGCTGGGTAGTCTTCTAATGTTAACTCTGGATATAAAGTTGTAACTTGTTCTACAAATTCAGCCCAAGCTTCATCCCATGTAACAGTTCCTAAGAAGTAATCCTTGAATGCGTTTTGAATAGATTCGTTTAGTCCTTGATCATAAGGTGAAATATTTGACATATCAATTGTTGAAGCTGATTCGTTAAATAATGCGATATGATTTTGTCCACCTAAGAATGGAGAACCGTAAGTATCATCATTTGCAATTGCATCCATTGCATCCATGTGATTTGTATAATCTTCTGTATCTAAAGTGATATCAGTCATGATATTTTCATTCATTGTCATTTTCATCATGATATCTGCAACTAATGTAGGATTATCAGTACCTTTTGCTCCTACTAACCAAGTTCCACCCCAGTAAAAACTAGCTGGACCTTCGATAACACGGTATTGTCCAAATAAACCATTTCCAAGTTCAGCTGGTTGCTCTGAATCTGCTAATGAACCACCACTTAATACGAAGTTAATTCCCCAAGTTGAGAAGAAGAACCCGAATGCTGATCCGTTAGGACCCATATCTGTAAACCATTCTTGGCTCCATAAACCTGAACCATTGTTATAACCGTTATCGCTATAAGTTTTAGTTTGTTTGATCCATTCAATGATTTGATCATCTACAATGATTTCGCTATCTTCGTTTACCCATGGTGCTGATGTGTTATTTGAATAAGCACGGTATGCATCATCATAACCTGAGATCATTGCATATCCTGCAGCTTTCATATCTACTGCAGCTGCATCGAATTTAGTCCAGTTATTTAATAACGCTTGAACTGCTACTGGATCTGAAGTTCCTAAAACTGTCTCAGCAACATCAGTACGGTATGCAAATAACCCTGGAGTTGCTTGCCAAGAAACTGCTCTTAATACACCTGAATCATCAGTTACGATGTCTTTAGTATATTGGTATTGTTGATCTAAAGTAGTTTCAGGAATTCCTAAATCACCTTTAACATCTAATGCATATAAGTCATTTGCATATTTTTTTGCATAATCAGCTTCGATTAAGAACATATCGATCTTATCGTCTGCTGAAGCATTATCTTGATTTAATAAAGCTGTATCTAAAGCATTTTGATAACCATTGTTATCATTTGCTACTTGGATCCAGTTAACGATTGTTCCATCGTCTAATAAATCTGTACCATCTTCAAGAGTTCTTAAATATCCTGGATAATAGTTTCTGAAACGTCCGATAAATTCATCGTTCCACACTCTGATATTTAATACTGCTCCTTCTTCTTGAAACTCTGTAGGTTCTGTACTCTCACTCCCACAAGCAACTAAACTTAATGTAAGTACAAAAGCTGCTAATAACATTAAAACTTTTTTCATTTCTGTGTAATCCTCCTATTTTTTATTGATATCCTTAACTGTTTGCCCTTGTTGCAAACATCCTCGAATCATCTTTGGTTTCTTAACAAATGATTTTGGTTTCTCAATTTGTGATAATAACTTCTTAACAGCTACTTTTCCAATTTCGGTACTGTCCTGTTTATACGAAGTTAATACTGGTCTTAAAATCCTTGATAAGAAAATTCCATCATACCCAACAACTGATATGTCTTCAGGTATCTTTAAACCGTGCTTCTCTATTTCTGTTGCTCCACCCATGTATGAGTAATCATCTGGGTAGATGATGCAAGTAGGTCTTTCATCTAATGCAAGTAATTCTCTCGTCATCAAACCTGCTTTTTGTGGGAAGTGATATAAAGCTTCTTTGATATATTTCTTATCTACTTCGATACCTAAATCCTCACATGTCTTATAAAACGATCCCAAACGGTGAGATGTTACTGTTGTTTGTTCACCATGGATAAATGCGATTTTGCGATGTCCTTTTTCATATATATATTTAACAATAGTTTCTAGACCGTCTTCATTATCTGAAAGTACCGCGGATCTATTATTAAATATATGATCGATTGTAACTACTGGAATTTCTGATTTAACCAACTCAACGATTTCCTCATTGTTAAAGTCCGCAGTTACTACAAGAACGCCATCACATCTTCTGTATCTCGCATGGTTTAAGAAAGAAAGTGTGCTTTCACCTATGTTATTCGATACAAAGGTGAAATCATAACCAGCTTCTTTTAGCTCATCTCTAATACTGTTTAGCATTGTAGAGAAATACTCATGTCCTAAACCTGCTCTTGTTTTGTCTTCGTATACAACACCAATATTATAAGATCTATTTGTTTTTAGAATTCTAGCTGATGAATTGGCTACGTATCCCAATTCATTAGCAACTCTTATAATCTGATCTGTAATTTCTTCACTAATCTCGTGACTATGTCTTAATGCCTTACTTACAGTACCGACAGACACACCCATTATCTCAGCAATATCTTTTAGTTTTACCATTCTTTTTATCACCTCAAAAATTTCACGCAAACGATTGCGTACTTAATACGTTATTATACTATCAAACCCAAAAATCAATGTCAACAGATTAGAAGACACAAAATGTAACCGCTTTATTTGGTAATATAGACAAAATGGCTTGATTAAAACAAAAACCTTGTAAACCCTTACGATATCGTTTGCGTATTTTCGTAAAATATCGTACTTGACATCTCTTTTTTCTTTAGTAGGAAAACTAAATTACAATTATTTAGTTGATTCCTACTAAGTTACTTCACATAAAGGAAATGTCATTTTCCTATATATAATGGTATCCAAATCTTCTACTTCTTTCCAAAGAGCATTAGTTGCTGCTGGAATCATTACTGAAGAAGACGTTATCAAAGGACGTTTCTAAAACAAATTCAAATAAATAAAGAAAAACCATATTCAATCGAATATGGTTTTTTTATAGCTCTATTTCTAATTCCTCTTCAGCTTCAATAATGAACTGCTCCATGAATTTTAGTTTTCTTGTGTATATTTCTTTAGAATAATCATAATGTAGTTTCTCTATGTTCTTGTGAAAACTAGGGATATATTTTTTTGTTCTAAGTATTACTGATTTATAAGATACTTCATCTTTTTCGTGTTGTTCCGCAAGCGTATCCCACAATATGCAAACTGCACCAACTTCATCAAGTTCATCTGCGTCCATTAAGATGTAGGATTCTTTACATAAATCAGGTGTATCATTTCTATTATGATATAGCACACCTTCTAATACTTTTTCTTTGAAGTTTTGATCTAACTCAAAACCGTCTAGAAAGAGTTTAGATTCATTATATGATGTGATTGCATGGTTTTGTATTCCGTCCCAAGCACAATCATGTAAGATTGCGGAGTATGTTAATACTTCTATATCTCCACCCAGTACTTTCTGTAATCTTTCTGCCCACATCAATACCCTTAGTGTATGTCTGAATCTAGAGCGAAATGGATAGTTGGGTCTATTACTTTGTTCTATCTTTTTTTTGGTAAACTCTAAAGCGAGTTCCTTTGTTAGTTTCATATTATCCTCTACTTATCTCATGCATGATTATTGATCCTGCTACACCTACGTTTAAGCTTTCAACGTTTGTATTTATCGATATGTTTTTATATGTGTTTCTTAATACTTCTTTGGAAACTCCAGCACCCTCATTACCAAGTATTAAAGCGATTTTGTCGTGTTGCTCAATATTGTCTATTGTTTCTCCATTCATTGCTGTACCATAGTATTTGAAGTCTTGATTTTGATGTATAAACTCAAGAGTGTTTTGTTCAATTATGTTTAGTTTAAATATGTTACCTTGTGTTGCTCTTATTACTTTCTCGTTATAAAGATCACATGTATTATCTAAGACCACTGTGTTAAACCCGAATCCTAAGGCAGAACGAAGTAACGTTCCTAGGTTCCCTGGATCTTGTACTTGTTCTAAAATAAGTACTTTGTCTGTGATATCTGTCTTATTTATTTTCTCGCAGATACATAAGACACCTTGTGGTTTTTTGGTTTGCGAAATTTTCTCTAGTACTTGATCCGTTACATAAATAACTTTGTCACCAATGATGGTTTCATCAGTGGTAAATATTGTTTTTATGTTTCCGTGTTTTTGTGCTTCTTCATACAGATGATATCCTTCCATTACAAATTGGTTTCGTTCATCTCTATTTCTCTTTTTATGTAGTTTTACTGTGTCTTTAATTAATTGATTATTTATACTAGAAATTTTCATAGTACACCTCTTAGTCCATATTATTGAATTCGTAATTCTTATATGTTTTTACTTCTTTTCTTTTTGATAAATCTTTACCAACTAGTTTCTCATTAATGATGATACCTATTATTAGAATTAAAACACCTATTCCAAGATAGAAATATGCGCTAAAATGAATAACCATTTCTGTTTCTGCGTCATTGCTCGAAGACCTATCAATACCATAATTAACATCTGTGTCTAATGTTGTACGTGATAGTTCAGTTACTACATTTCCGTTTTGGGTTACCACTTTAGTAACAGCCTTTTTATCTTGATCAGCTTCAGTATCATACGTGTCAATGTAGTAATAATACACAGTGTTTTCTTCTTCAATAACATACCATGAATCAAGTATCTCATCTTCTTGTATCGTAAAACCTATATAATCCTCAAAAAACTCTTTTGAAGGCTCAATTCTTTTTTCTTCTGGATTCAGTGTGAATCCTACACCAATAGCAATAACGATAATTCCTACAATAATTACTCTTACGTTTCTGTATAAAAATTCTTTCATTATTTCATCCCCTTTTATAAAAGTATATATTTTGTTTATTCTTGTAAATCTAGAATCTATTTTCTTGGTATAAATCCACCAGAACTGAAGAACCCAGAAATAATGTTCCACCTACCAGAATTGTTACTTAAAATGGATGTTCTATTTGCGAAAACACTTATAAGTAAAATGAAGGTTCCCACGATGATAAAAGGTAAGGATACATTGGTTCCTACCGTTTCAATGATTCTTGCATTTTCTTTAGTCGATAAAGCTTCGAAATATTCAGTTGATCCATGTTCATGAATAGTCCAAGATATCACATACCTGTTACGATCATCAACATATTCATAATTGCCTTCAATCTCTAACAAGGAAATTATTCCGTCTTCTTGCCTAACATAGTAATACGTTGTTTCCATTGGACCATAAATAACCCATTCATCTGTGATATAGCTTCCTAAATCTAAGTTTGTGTAATAATCACTCTCCACCTACTGGAAGTATTATAGTTCTTCTTAACATATAGATCAAACCCTCTTCTATTAGTTGCTATCTCAGTTGGTATTGTAGCTTATATTCCCTTAATACCATAAATCAGTACTGCTAATCCTAATATTAATCCAAATACTTTTACTAAACTGATTCTATCCATAGTCTTCCCACCCTGTACTTTCATTGTTAATTATATCATAGTATGAGTATTTTCAAATGTCATATTTGTCATAAAAAAACGGAGTTATTTACTCCGTTTCAAGACCCTCGTTAATCCAACCCTGAATTCCATCTGTTAAGTTATAAATCTCTGTGAATCCTTCATCATGAAAGATCATAGCAGCTGTTACACTTCTATTTCCACTGTTACACATTATAACAACAGGTTTGTCTTTATCTAGTTGGTCTAATAATGAATAATCTAGTTCTAAGTTATATAAATTGATTTGAATATCAAATCCAGGAATATATTCCTCATCATACTCTAGTAATGTTCTTACATCTACAAATTGATAATCCTCAGGATTTTCAAGCATTTCAACTAATTCATCATTGGATATATTTGTATACTCTTTGTTTCCACATCCAGATAATGTAAATGCCATAACAGTTATTAATAGTAATACAATAATTCTCTTCATAAATTCACCTCGAATATATTATATTTCATTATTAGTTCGTTTGCAAACTATATGTTTTGCTTAAAATGAGTTTTTATGTCTAGTTGTTGGTTCTTGTTTAGCAATGAAAGATCAAGAATATACTTTCTTCCATCTTTTAGTGTAATAGTAACAAGCAATTTATTTGCTAACATTGAATGTGGTTCCTCATATGTTACATTTGCTATATTAGTATAACGAAATAATCTTTTAGAACCACTATCTTGTTCACAATCAAGTAGTTCTATTTTTTGCCTGAAGTTTGTTTTAAAGAAATCTTCATCAAACGATATATACTTAAAAACAATCGTAAATGAAAGCATATATAATATTAAGATCATTGCAATTGAGAAATATAGGATAAATGATTCATTATTGAATGCAAGTATAATGAAAAAAACATTCAACAGCATTACAATAATTGATGACGTATAAGGTCTATACGTTCTCATTTCCTAATACCTCACTGACCACAAACCCTTCAAAAGTAATATCTCTATGGTTTTTAGCGTCGCAGATCATGTATTTAGTCTTTTCAACTGTTTCATTTATTATTGTCTCGTAGTCAAAGTGTTTTTCATATTGAAGACACTTTCTCATATTAGGTGCTGTGGTTGGTTTCTTAGGTACATAGACAGTACAACAGTCTTCAAATGGCTTAATACTTGTTAAGTAGCAATCTATTTTTTTACTGATATCTATAATATCTAATTTATCATATGTTGAAAGTGGTCTAACGATTGGCATTGTTACAGTACGACTTACAACATCCATTGATTTTAGAGTTTGAGATGCGACTTGTCCTATTGACTCACCGTTTATTAGTATGATGTTATTGTTCTCTAAAGCGATACGTTCAGCGATACGATACATCATTCTTCTCATGATTGTAATATTATAAGATTCCGGTATAAACTCAAGTAATGCTTGATGCATTTTTTCAAATGGAACCATATATAATTTGATCTTAGAACGTGGAGCAAATGCTGCCATTTTTTCTGATAAATCAATTACTTTTTGAGCTGATTCTATACTTGTTAGTGGAGTAGATTCAAAGTGAATACATTCAATTTCTACACCTTGTTTCATAGCTAGGAAACCAGCAACTGGTGAATCAATTCCACCACTTAACATTAACAATCCTTTTCCAGCCACACCAACAGGGAATCCTCCCATACCTTTTATCTTTTTGCAATATAAGAAGGCTGCATCAGGTCTAACTTCAACATGAAGTGTTAATTCAGGATTATGAACATCTACTTTTAAAAGTTCAGTATTAATTAGAACGTGTTTCGCTACTAACTTACTAACTTCTTGGGATGTTATAGGATATGTTTTATCACTTCTTTTAGATTCTACTTTAAAAGTAACAACTTCTCCTTTTAATTCTCCTTGAACGACTTCTAATGCTCTTTTATTGATTGATTCGATGTCTTTCTCTACTTTAGATACAAGACTATAACTGCGTAAACCTGATACTCTATCAAGTCCTTTGATTACTTCATTATGATCTTCACCATTTAATAAAATATATAATCTATCATGGTTTCTTTCATATTTTACGTTATCATTATTAACTTTTTCTCTTATAAGGTTATTTACCTTATCTATAAACATTTTTTTGTTTTTACCTTTAAGTGTTAGATCACCATATCTAACTAAGATTCTTTCATACATTCTACCGACTCCTTTAGTTCAAAGATATAATAACACAATTGTTTGCAATTTTATAATATTTTGTTAAAATCTTTATAGGTGATAATTATGTTTATAGCTATCGAAAAAGGTAAGACCAAAGAAGAGAATTATGAATTGATATTAGAGAATCAAAAATACCTATTAGTAAGTGATGATGATTTTATTACATCACTATCAAATCTAAGTGCATTACTTAATTACTTCTTAGAAGATATTAACTGGGTTGGATTCTATCTTTATGATGGAACAAAGTTATACTTAGGTCCATTCCAAGGGTTACCTGCTTGTACAGAAATTAAGCTAGGAATTGGCGTTTGTGGAAACAGTGCAAAAGATAAAGAAACTTATATCGTGGATGACGTACATGAGTTTCCTGGTCATATCGCTTGCGACAGCAATTCAAGTAGTGAAATTGTCGTACCAATCATTAAAGATAATAGGCTTATTGGAGTACTAGATATTGATTCTCCGATTAAGAAAAGATTTAGCGAAATGGATAAAAACTATTTAGAGAAGGTAGTATCGAAATTAGTTGACATTCTTTAATACTTTCTATATAATATAGAAGCGCATATGTAATAAAGGCAGCAAAATAATGAATTTATTTTCTGCTGAATGTTCCGTAAAGGGTTGATAGTAATCATGGCTGACCTTGGTGAAATCATTAGAACATTCTGATTAATAGATCGTTATTACTCTTGTGAAAAAATAAAAGGAGGAATACATTATGGCACGTTATACAGGACCTAGCTGGAAAAAAGCTAGAAGATTAAAATTCAGTATCAGTGAAACTGGTAAAGAATTAGGTAAAAGACCTTATGCTCCAGGACAACATGGACAAAGAAGAGGGAAATTATCTGAGTACGGAACTCAATTACAAGAAAAGCAAAAAGTAAGATTTACTTATGGTGTAAGTGAGAAGCAATTCAAGAAAATTTTTGAAGCAGCTAAAAAATTACAAGGTAAACAAGGTGAAAACTTCTTATTCTTATTAGAATCAAGATTAGATAACTTAGTTTATAGAGCTGGATTAGCAAGTACAAGACGCCAATCAAGACAATTAGTAAATCACGGACATGTTTTAGTTGATGGACGCAAAGTAGATATCCCATCTTACAGAGTACAACCTGGACAAGTTTTCACTTTAGGTGAAAAAGCTCGTAAATTTGAAATCGTTAAAAATGCTTTAGAAGCTCAAGTTACAAGACTTGAATTCGTAAGTTTCGATGATAACAAGTTTGAAGCAACTTATATCCGTTTACCTGAAAGACAAGAAATCTTAACTGACATTAAAGAAAACTTAATCGTTGAATATTACAACAGATAAATAAAAAGCATCCATTGGATGCTTTTTTTATTTACTCTAAATCTAGATAAAATAGTATGGTATAATTTTTGATATGGAGGGGATTAAATGAAAAAAATAATAACGATAATCTTAGCAATATCATTTACATTATTTTTAACTGCATGTGAGGAAAAGGTTGAACAAAGAACATTGGATTGTTCGAATGAAGATGGATTTTATATTGAAGTAGTTGTAGAAAAGGACAGACTAATCTCTGTTAATGAAGAAGGAGATATACTTACAAGAGAACATGATGTAGAAGAAATATTAGAAATTGAATTTTTTATCAAAGAGGAATACCAAGATGATGATTTCTTTGATTTTTTAGATGATGTACATGATCGTTTTACCGATTCTGAGGAAGAAGCGATGACTTGTTCAATTGAAACTGAAAATGTATCTTTTGTTGAGTATCAAAATGAAATTGATTTCAATGGGGAAATAGGAGTAAATGCTGAGAAAGATTCTGTCTTAGCAGATGCACTTGCAATTGAAAATGCAGCTAAATTATACTGTTCACAAACTACTTGTGCATCAGATCAAGAATTAACATGGACAGAGCTAGAACCGTATACAATGGGTATCGATAATGAGTATTTTGATTTTACAAACAACTCAGGGGTACTAGCTACAAAGGAAGCCAATGGTTGGACCGTAGATATGGAAGCAGATGGCACTGGTGAATGGGAGTTAATTCAAGATTCAGTTCCTTCATCATGTGATAGAGATTGCATTATTGAAGATATAGATTAAAAAAAGCATCCAATTGGATGCTTTTTTAATACTCATATCTTTTTACTCGTTTTTTATAGACTTCATACATAGCTTCTCTTTTGGTTTTAGCTTCTTCAAAGTTTTCCATTGGTATATACTTTATGCTTGTCATATCTTTGTTATCATGCATCCAAGTAATCTTGGATTTTTCGTTGTTGTAGTGATACTTAACTTGCTGTTTTATATTCTTACCAGTTTCAGTTTTGAAGGCTATTCCAATGTGCTTTACTTTCCCTTGATGCTTCACAATGTATAACCCGTTTTTTCTTGGTGCGAACCATTTTGCAAATGGAAATTTCCAGAACATAAATATCCCTCCTTCTATTACATTATACCTTATAAGGAGAAAGTTTCTTTAATAATTTTTGCAACTTGTTTCGGAGATTTGCTTGTGTTATCAATCTTAATATAATTCTTATATTTAATTTCTCCATCATGTGATGTCATTCTATGACGTCCCATTGATGAAACAATTTCTTTTTGAGACCACTCTATATTACGTTTGGTCCATTTTTTATTTAGTCTGTTTTCAGTAATATTTCTTTCTTGACGTGTTTCTAAATCACTATATAATTCTACATAGTATTTATCTGCGTCTTTGAAAATCTTGTCATTCTTTTCAATATAATCCCAGTCGGCTTTTGAATCAAAGTCCCAGATCATTGTGAAAATGAGTCCAGGTTTATTGTATTCAACAATGCCGTTCATTATATCTTCTCTGAATTTAATTATTAATCCAACACCTTCATCCCATGTTAAATACTTCAAGACAAGATCTATTGTTGTATGATTATGAAATAATGGAAGGTTTGTTAGTTTCTCTAATTCCTCTCCGACTGTCATTTTACCAACTGCATGTGGCCCAAATATCATTATGTATTTCATAGTATCACCCCTCGTTTATAAAAGTATATCATAAAAAAAGACGAATTAATCGTCTTTTATATTAAATTTATTTTTTAACAGCAGCGTTAACCAATGCTAAGAATGAATCGCTATCTAAACTAGCTCCACCAACTAAGGCACCATCAATGTCACTCATTGATAATAACTCGTCTACGTTTGCAGGTTTAACAGATCCACCATATTGAATACGAACTGCATCAGATACTTTTTCTGAGTATAATCCTTTTACAACGTTACGGATTTCTTTGATTGTATCATTTGCCATTTCAGAAGTAGCTGTTTTACCAGTTCCGATTGCCCAGATTGGTTCGTAAGCTATTACTAATGACATTACTTGTTCATTTGATAATCCTTTTAACCCAGCTTCAACTTGACCTTTAATAAAATTGTCAGTTTCTCCAGATTCTCTTAATTCTAAACTTTCTCCACAACACATAATTGGTACTAAGTTGTAGTTGAATGCTTGATGTACTTTTTTGTTTACATCACTATCTGTTTCATTGTAGTATGCACGTCTTTCACTGTGTCCAATGACAACGTAAGTTACTCCAATGTTTTCTAGTAATGGTGCACTAACTTCACCTGTGTAAGCTCCTGAATCTAAGTAATGCATGTTTTGTGCTCCGACTCTTAAGTTATCCCCTTGTCTTTTAACAAGATCTCTAAGGATTGGTGCAGGTGCACATACAACGCTTTCTACAAATTCATTTGAAGGTACGTTTTGGTTTATATTGTAAATAAATTGTAATGCTTCGTCTCTGGTTTTGTGCATTTTCCAGTTTCCAGCAATAATTGGTTTTCTCATTTTTTTTCGTCCTTATCCTAATAGTTTTTCGATACTTTGTAATGCTTTTTCGCTATCTGGTCCTTTGGCAACAATTTTAATGTTTTCTCCATTTGGAATTGCTAAACTCATAAGTCCTAGAATGCTTTTAGCATCTACTATTTTATCTTCGTACTGTAATTCTACTTCAACATCAAACTTGCTTGCAGTTTGAACTAGCTTTGATGCAAGTGATGCATGTAATCCTACAGTGCTTTTTAACTCAATTATTTTTTCCATATCAGTATGTCCTTTCTAAAACATTGGTGGTGTACTTACCCACAAAATTCTAGCGATTGTACTTGATGTATTCTCGATGTAGTGAAATTTATTCGCCATATAGTAAAATG
Source organism: Candidatus Izemoplasma sp. (assembly GCF_982632705.1). Lineage (NCBI taxonomy): Bacteria > Bacillati > Mycoplasmatota > Mollicutes > Candidatus Izemoplasmatales > Candidatus Izemoplasmataceae > Candidatus Izemoplasma > Candidatus Izemoplasma sp. The sequence goes on from NZ_CEXEES010000007.1 coordinate 11,849, forward strand.
AATTACCCTTTGTACAAACATATCTTTTCTTCCCAACACGCAATACGATTTCGCCTTCTAATACATATCCGAACTCTTCACCAGTGTGAGGTTCATCTTTAAATGAAGTACCACCTGGTTCAATTTCAATAATGATTGGTTCCATTTCGTATTTCTGTGCGTTTGGAACAATCCACTTTATAGTGTGGTTATATTCATCATCAACTTTTATACCAAAATCTTCTTCTGTGAATACATATGCATTTTCTTCTGTGGATTCACTGAAGAATTCTCCAAGACTAGTACCTAGTACTTCTAATATATAATCAAGAGTTGAAATTGATGGTGATGTCAGGTTGTTTTCAATTTGTGAAATAAACCCTTTTGTCAACTCGCATCTGTTTGCAAGTTCTTCTTGTGTTAGACCGTTTTCCAGTCTAAGTTCTTTTATTTTTAAGCCAATACCGTCAAGCATTTATAGTTCATCAACACATTCTACACCAGGAAGTAATTTACCTTCTAGATATTCTAGAGAAGCTCCTCCACCTGTAGAAATATGTGTGAATTTATCAGCAAAACCTAAATTGATTGCAGCAGCAGCACTGTCTCCACCACCGATAATTGTTGTTGCACCTTCTAAGTTAGCAAGTGTTTCACAAACACCAATAGTTCCTCCAGCAAAGTTACTAAATTCAAATACACCAACTGGTCCATTCCATACAACTGTTTTAGCATCTTTTAAAATTTCTGCGTATTTTTTAATTGTTTGTGGTCCAGCGTCTAATCCCATTTCATCAGGTTTCACATCATCAAATGATGCGATTCTGATTTCTGAATCGTTACTGAATTCTTTTGTCACTTTAAGGTCAACTGGTAATACAAGTTTTCCATCTGCTTTTGCTAATAATTCTTTTGCTAAATCTAATTTATCATCTTCACAAATTGAAGTTCCAATTTCATAACCTTGTTGTTTGAAGAATGTATAACTCATTCCTCCACCAATTAATATTTTATCAGCAATCTTTAATAAGTTTTCAATAACACCAATTTTGTCTCCAACTTTTGCTCCACCTAAGATAGCAACAAAAGGTCTTTCAGGTGCTTCAACAACTCCACCAATAAACTTAATTTCTTTTTCTAATAAATATCCTGCAGCTACTTCATCAATATTAGCAGCAATACCTACGTTTGATGCATGTGATCTATGAGCAGTACCGAATGCATCGTTTACAAATACATCTCCAAGTGATGCCCAGTATTTTCCTAGTTCAGGATCATTTTTACTTTCTTTTTTACCATCAACATCTTCAAATCTTGTGTTTTCAAACATCAATACTTGTCCGTCTTCTAAATTGTTGATAGCGGCTTCTAATTCTGTACCTCTTGTAAATGGTACGAATAGTACATCTTGACCTAATTTTTCTGATAAGCTTTTTGCAACTGGTGCTAAGCTTTTTCCTGCTTTATCTTCTTCTGTTTTTACTCTTCCTAAATGTGAGAATAAGATAACTTTACCCTTACGTCCTACAACATCTTGAATAGTAGGCAACGCTTGAACGATTCTGTTATCATCTGTGATAACTCCATCCTTCATCGGTACATTGAAATCTACTCTTATTAATACTTTTTTACTCTCAACATTCATGTCTCTAACAATCTTTTTTGCCATTGTATGAATCCTCCAATTTTATTTCTTCACTAATATTATACAAGATTTTCATAGTAAAATCTATCAATAAGTCCATAGTGTAAACACTTTCTTTTTGCGTAATTATCAACTAAAGCGTTTGCTTTTTGTAATTGGTTCATCCATATGTGTCGGCTTATTGAAACTTCAAGAATATTTCCACTGACAAAACTTAGTTTTAATCCCGAATAACTTTTCCTTACTTCACAGACATTAAAGAGGTTAATTAAGGCACAATCATAATTTCTAATACTATGAGTGGGAACCAGTAAAATATCCTCAGAGACAAAAAATGGTACTTTTGATTTTGACTGTAATAGATGTTTACTAAATTCAATTCTTCCATTCATACTAGATCCATCGTTTAAACATAGTTCCTGTATATATGAAACCAATCCTTTATTTTCTTTAAATGATTTGTTACTTACAATAAATACACCATCTATACATCGTTTTATATAATCCATATTATCACCATCACTATTATATAATGTAATTCTTATCAATTCAGGTATATTTTATTGAAAAATACAAAAGAAAAAGAGACTGGTTAGTCTCTTTGCTTTCTTACATTTGCTAATAAGTAGAACAAGTATGTAACAAATACTAGTAAAGATAATGAGAATATCAAATATATGAAATTAAACTCCCACTTACCAATATGTGTTACTGTTCCAAAGTTCCAAAACCACTCTAATGGTGTTCCTTTTTCAGTGTGGTGTGCATAAAAGTAATTAGAGAACTTTCCGTAGTACACACCAAACAGATTGTTAATAATTATACTACTGAAAAAGATGATTCCAATTAGTCTAGCAGTCTTTTTAAATGTAGACCAACTTATATGTACAAAATCATTAAAGAATGCCCACGCAGCAATTACAACGATTAGAATATGACCTACAATATAAGCGATACCTCTAAGTGTTAGAATATTTGAATAATTTGCTAGGCTATCTGCGAACAAAATTGATAAGAATGCTGCAAGCATATTCAAGCTGAATGCTAAACTAAATGATACTTTGTCCATTTTGATGAATGCATACAGTAATACAAAGTTTGCAAAATGGCAAACTTGAAGTGGTGCTAATTCAATATTGAACTCTTTATTATTCATAAATATTTCGTAGTTTCGTAAGAACAAAACTAGTACAGCGATTGATGATAAAACAATTCCTAAGATTCGTTTCTTTTCAAAAGATAAGTTTCTAGCTGAATAATGTAATACCACCGTAAAAAATATTGGTGATAGAATGAATAGCTAATGCCAAATACTCCACATTGTGAACGTCATAAAATCTCCTCCATACAAGAAAAATTATACTATAAAACTAGATAAAAAAAAGGCTGAAATCAGCCTTTACTTTTTGATTAGTCTTAATTCTGTTTCTGGATCAAAGAAATGCACTTTACTCATATCAAATGCTAGTTCTATAACGTCTCCAATTGAGATATCTGTTCTTGCATTTACTTTTGCAGTAATTGATTCAGATCCGATTGTAGCATGGATGTTTGTTTCAGCACCAAGTAACTCAGCAACTTCAACAGTCATTTTTACTAATGAATCTTCATACATTGCTTTTTGTTTGTCTTGATCATGGATATGTTCAGGTCTAACTCCTAAGATTAAATCTTGATCTTCCATTTTATTATCTTTGATAATTTGTAGTTTTTCTTCAGGTACTACAACGTTGATTCCTTCACCAACGAATTTGTTTCCTGCGATTTTACCACTTAGGAAGTTCATTGGAGGTGTTCCAATAAATCCACCTACGAAAATATTGTTTGGGTTGTCATAAATGTCTTTTGGAGCTCCAACTTGTTGGATATATCCATCTTTCATTACAACGATTCTAGATGCCATTGTCATTGCTTCTATCTGGTCATGTGTTACATAGATAGTAGTTGTTCCAATACGCTCATGTAATTTAATGATTTCAGCACGCATAGCTACACGTAATTTTGCATCTAAGTTTGATAGTGGCTCATCCATTAAGAATACTTTTGCATCCCTAACAATTGCACGTCCTAAAGCAACACGTTGGCGTTGTCCACCAGATAATGCTTTTGGTTTACGATCTAAATAAGGTGTTAATCCTAAAATGTCTGCAGCGTTTTGAACTCTTTTGTCAATTTCGTCTTTAGGCATTTTTCTTAGTTTTAATCCGAAAGCCATATTATCATAAACACTCATATGTGGATATAATGCATAACTTTGGAAAACCATTGCTATGTTTCTATCTTTAGGTGCTACATCATTAACTAATACATTATCGATGTATAACTCACCAGCACTAATTTCTTCTAATCCTGCAACCATTCTTAATGTTGTAGATTTCCCACAACCAGATGGTCCTACAAAAACGATAAATTCTTTATCTTTTACTTCTAATTGGAAATCAAATACCGCTTGAACTCCATTGTCATATACTTTGTCTAATCCTTTGAACTGTAAACTTGCCATAAATATACATCTCCTTTAATCTAATATTTACTCTATTACATTATATAAAAAATACTAATACATTGCTATGTGCAAGATGCACAAAGAAATTGGCATTAGTACTTAAATAACATATAAACTGCATTAGCACCTTTAAAGGTCCTAACGTTTATATCTGTTGCTGATATGAAATTATCTAATCTGTAATTAAGGGTGTTTCTATGCATATATAGTTTCTTCGCACTAAGTGAACTATTTAGATTATTCTCAATAAATTCTCTAACAGTATGAATTACTTCAATATTCGTTTTCATTGTTAGATACTCAATAATCAGTTTTCGTAGTCCATCTTTTTGTTTTAATACAACATAGGGAATAATATCTTCAAAGAAATAAACATTTCTAGGTAACTCAACTAGTATTTGTTTGATCCAATTTCCCAGTGGAAATTCTTCTTCTAGGTATGGTTCTATAAACATTGTGACATCTCCACCGAAATCTTCTTGAATAAGTTCCTGAAAAGAAACCAAATCAATTGGTTCTTCGTTATTATAATCAGAATCTGTGATTGTAATTAAATTGTTTTCAATTGAGTCTACTACAATATTCTCGTTAATAGAACCGAATAATGATTCTAGTTCTGAATTAAGAGGATTTTGGTAAACATACACTTTTCTATTCATAGATTTCACCTATCGTTATTATAACATAAAAAAAAGTAGAAAAACTACTTTAATTTACGTTGTTAATGATTCCTACAACCATTAATGATATAGCCAACCAGATAAATGATACAGAAAACCAGATAAAGTTTACACGTTCTTTATTTTCTATTGTTACATATGATATTGTGTGAATAAATAATCCTGCTACTATTACAATAAAATAGCCTAGCATTCCAATGTTTGATAAGTCAAAGTAATCAAATAATAGAACTACAGATATTCCTATTGCGTGAATAAGTGGCATAAGGAAGAATACTATTTTTTGAAAGAGTAGATCCTCGTTGGGATTCTCTTCTTTTACCTTTGCTTCTTTTTGAAGTATTTCATCGATTGATACATCGTATAAATCTGCGATAGCACTTAATGTTTGAATATCAGGAATGCTTTCTCCGGTTTCCCATCTTGATACTGCTTGATATGTTACATTTAGCTTTTCAGCTAAATCAGCTTGTGTCATTTCGTATGATTTTCTTTTACCTAATAGATATTTTCCAATTTCTTTGTTGTTCATTGTATCACCTCTGTCATAACTATATTATACCACACATGTTTTGACAATAAATAGGAAATAGATTTACTCAATTTGAAATTGAATTATATAAAAAAAGCCCTCAGTTGAGGGCTTTAAATATTTAGATATTTTTGTAAAGTTTTGCGATTTCTTCTTTGTTGAAACCAAAGAACTCAATTGCGTCTTTAGCTGGTGCACTTACACCAAACGTTTCAATTCCTTTAACATTGTTTGCGAATTGATACCATAGATCTGGAGTTCCCATTTCCATAGCCAAACGTTTTGTAATATTCGATGGTAAGATTGATTCTTTGTATTCTTTACTTTGTTTTTTGAATACATCCATACTTGGCATTGAAACTACTCTTACGTTAATTCCTTCTTTAGCAAGTAATTCTTGTGTATCAAGTGCAAGTCCAACTTCACTACCTGCAGCGATTAAGATTCCTTCAAAGTCTTCTTTGTCATTAATTACATAAGCACCTTTTTTGAAGTCCTCATAATTTGTATCAACTTTAACTTCTAAGTTTTGTCTTGATAGTACGATTACACTTGGAGTTTTAGTCGCTTCCATTGCGAATCTATAAGCGAAGTTAGTTTCGTTTGCATCGCAAGGTCTTAATACATTAATATTTGGAGTAGTTCTAAACATACTTAATTGTTCTACCGGTTCATGAGTAGGACCATCTTCTCCAACAGCAACACTATCATGAGTGAAGATGTATGTCGAAGGGATATTCATGATTGCAGCCATTCTAGCAGCTGGTTTTAAGTAATCAGCAAATACAAAGAAAGCTCCTGAGAATCCTTTTAATCCATGAAGTACAAGACCATTGACCAATGCAGCCATTGCATGTTCTCTAACACCATAATTAATGTTTCTTCCTGTTCTATTTGTAGCAGTGAAATCACCATTGATTCCTTTTGCTTTTGTTGATTTAGTTAAATCCGCAGATCCACCAATTAGAGTTTTTGAAGCTTCACTTAAAGCAACGATTGCTTTTCCACCACTTACTCTACTTGCTTCATTTGTACCGATAGGTTGTTTCGGTAATACTTTTTCAAAGTCGAATGAAGTTTCACCATTCATTATTGATTCTAATTCTTTTGCAAGTTCTGGATATTCAGCTTTATAACCAACAAATAATTCTTCCCAGTTATTTAATGCTTCTTCTCCACGTTGTACAGTGTTCTTGAAGAAATCGTTATACACTTCTTCAGGAGCTGTAAACTCTGGTTGATTCCATCCCATACGTTTTTTCATTTTATCAGTTTCTTCTTTACCAATAGGTGAACCATGCGTTGCACTGTCTCCTTGATTGCTAGCTCCAAAACCAATAATTGATTTTACTTCGATTATAGAAGGCTTGTCTTTAACACCTTTGGCGATATTTAAAGCTTCCTCTAAGGCATCTAAATCGTTCGCATCATTCACTTTAATATAATGCCAGTTCATAGCCTCGTATTTATCTTTTACATTCTCAGAGTTTGCCCATTCAAGCGGTCCATCTAATTGAATATCATTTGAATCATATAGTACAACTAATTTCCCAAGACCTAAATGTCCTGCCAAACTCATTGCTTCTTGTGTTACACCTTCTTGTAAATCTCCATCTCCACATAATGCATATGTGAAATGATCAACTACATTGAAGTTTTCTTTATTGAATGTTGCTGCTAAATACATTTCTGCTACAGCCATTCCAGAAGCCATTGCTATTCCTTGACCAAGAGGTCCAGAAGTTGCATCAATACCTTCGGTATGAAGGTATTCAGGATGTCCTGGAGTAAGAGAATTTAATTGTCTAAACTCTTTTAAGTCATCCATTGTCACTTTATATCCAGCAAGATGAAGAGTTGGGTATAACATACCTGAACCATGTCCTGCTGCTAAAATGAATCTGTCTCTATTAAACCATAGAGGTTTATTAGGGGTGATTCTTAATTCCTTTGCGTATAGGTGATACATTATTGGTGCTGCTCCAAGTACTATTCCAGGATGTCCACTATTTGCTTTGTTGATTGCATCCATACCTAGAAATCTAATCGCATTAATTGAATTAATCATTTATATTACTCCTTCAATATTTAGTTTATTCTTCACAATTATTATACTATAAACCTTACTTTTATCAATACAATATACCAAACTTGCCCAAATTAGTGATATAATGTAAAAAAGGGGTGATAGTATGGGACAATTGCTATTTGGTCTCGAATTCATTATATCTTTTTTAGACGCACTTTTTGATGACAATAGTCAGCGATATGTAATCTTTAAGGATGAAAAGAAGCAAACTGCCGAGAAGCCAAAAAACAGACAAGAATACATCAAATCAAAACAACGATTTTATAATTTAAAATTCGCAATGTTATTCTATATTCATATTATGTACGAGGAAGACGATCATTTATCATTTGGAGAGCTTCGAGAAGTAAAGAAACTGTTCAAGCAAAAAGAAGGGTTTTTATCTGAAGAAGATAAAAATGATTTGAAGAAAGTAATGAAATCAAAACCTTCATTGATGAATCTAATTGAATTCGCAAAGGATAACTATATTAGTTACCGTTTTGTACTAGAAATGATTGAGCATCTTAAACTATCTACTGAGAGTGATGAACGTTATCAATATGTGTTAAAAAGGTTACATCGTAGATTTATAGTTGAAAGAGATTATTTGCAATAAAAAAGAGACTTTGTCTCTTTTTTTTATTTGTACACTTTTATTTCTTTAACTATGAATTCTTGTGGGAACGAGTCATAATCAACTTTTCCACCAAACATTCCACCTACTGCTAAATTTAGAATGAAATAGAAATCTTCGTTGAACGGCCACCCTTTGTGTCCGGTATCTCTACCTTCTTGCCCTTTTGTGTATGTAACCATTTCTTTTCCATTTAGATAATATGTAACTTTGTCCTCGTTCCAATCAAAACCATATGTTTGAAAGTCATCACTAAGTCCATCTATTAAAAATCTTGTATCGTATGGTTGTCCATTTCTATGATTATATCCTTCTGTATGTAAACAAGCATAGAACTTGTCCATGTCGTTGGCTGTATGTTCTAATAAATCAATTTCACCTGATCTAGGCCATTGTCCATATTTAGCTTCTTGAGGCATCATCCAAACTGCTGGCCATGTCCCAATTCCTTTTGGTACTTTACATGTAAACTCAATTTTACCATGTTTAAAGAATACCTTGTCTTTTGTATTTAATCTCGCACTTTTAATAACACCATTATCATTAATTGCACGAATCACTAGACCATTATTGAAGTATAATGTTTCTTTAGAATCTATATATTGTTGTACTTCTTTGTTTGCCCATTTTTTACCAACAGCCACATTCCAATCATTTCTGTTTAATTCTGTATCTTTTGTAAAATCAAAATGTTTATATAGTTTCATTATCTGTTTACTCTAGTTGTTTCACCTGTAATCAAGAACGTATCCACTATTACTGGTTCAATAACTCTTCTTTTTGTTTTATCATTAATCATTTGTAATATTTGATTTGCAGCTAATTTTCCAATGCGTACTGTATCCTGCCTAATTGTTGTTAAACGTGGTGATAGTAATTGCCCTAAATCGACACCATCAAATCCAATAATTGAATAATCTTCTGGTACAGATTTTCCAGTTTCTTTGATCGCTTGCATTGCCCCGATTGCTAACATATCAGACGCACAGAATATTGCTGTTGGAGCATCTTCTAATTCTAATAAAAGTTTCATCGCTGAGAATCCGTTTTCTTTACTGAATAATTCTCCTGAAACTTGATAATCATCTACGATATCTAAATCATATTTCTTCATAGCTTCTTCAAAGAAGAATTTACGTGAGCTACCTACTTGTAAGTATTCTCCTCCATAAATATTGGCAATTTTTGTATGCCCTAAATCTTTGAAATATTTGATTGCTTGTTCTAGACCCTGTTTGTTGTTAGACGTTATATAGTTTGCGCCTTCTTCATAAAAGTCCAATAAGATTGTTGGTAGTTGAGATTTGTATAGAGATTTCATTTCATTTGATGTGAAATCACCAACTAGGCAAAGTACACCCTCAACTTGTTTTCTTTTAGAATGTTCTAAGTAACTACCATTTTTAGCACCCATGCTTTTAGATAGGAACATGATGTCATATCCTGCTGCTTCAACAGTGTTTCTAAAACTCTCAAGTATTTTATTGAACAGTGGATGCTGAAGTCCAACTCCAGTAATCTCTTCAAATACAATACCTATTGTATATGACTTTTGTGTAATTAAACTTCTAGCTGATAAGTTAGGAACATATCCCATTTCATCACATAACTCGAGGATCTTTTTCTTTGTTGAATCAGATATATCTGAATAATTATTTAATGCCTTACTTACTGTAGTGATACTATAACCACTACGTTTGGAAACGTCTTTGATTGTAACCATTAGTTCACCTTCTCTATTTCAAAATAGTTTATGTTAAATCCGCCTGTTTCAGACGAAATAGTAAATTCGTAATACCCTGCTTCTAAATGAATGATTTCACTGGCAACTGTTATATATGTTTGCCAGTCTCCTGTATTGATGATGTCCACCTGGAATAGGAAGTTTCCATCTAGATACATGTTCATTGTTCTATCGTCTTGTGTTGATGCAACTCTATTAAAGAAAATATAGTCTCCTTCTTCTTCAACATTTATAGAGTAATTCATAGTGTCTCCTGTACTGATCCAACCAACGTTTTGTCCGCCACCTGTATCACCGGTATCTTCTACTTGTACTCCATCCATTGAATCAAAGTCCTCTGCTTGGATTACTCCAGGAGCACTTAGACTTGAAAGACTTAGATAATCATTTTCTGTTATTCTAGTGACTTCTAAATCATCAAAATATAAAGTTGTTAACGGATTATGATTATACACATTTCCAAGTTCAAAAATTAATGAGGCATTGTTATTTGTATTACTCTCCATTTTAAACCAATATTCAAATGTCTGATATTCTTCTGTGACATGATATATTTTTTCTATATTAGGACTGAAATCATCGTACCAAGGATGCGCGGATAACAACTCTCCGACTTGAGTATAAATATAACGTTCATTGTCAGCCTTCACTTTAAATGAAACTTTATAGTACTCTCCGTTTTCTAACATCAACCCAGGATAATTTATTCTAGGTGAATACCATATATCTCCATCTACACTATTGATTTCTGCTACAAGTTCACCATCAACAACACTGAAGTCACCCACAGCACCCTCATAGGTGAAAAAGTTATATCCATCAAGGTCGTGGTCAAAAGAACCGTTTAAGACCATATTTTGCCCATAAGCATAATTTGCAGATACTGTTACATACCGAACCTTAATTGTTTTATTTAAAAAGGAGTCTTCTACTTCATATCTAACAATATATGTTCCTGGATACGTTTCATCTACCTGATCAATTACAACAATTAAATCAGTGATATTTCCATCGATATCATCTTCTGCATTCACACCATTTAAAGGATCAAAATCAGTATTGATATCTATAGTAATATCAGTTATTCCATTGATAACAGGTGCTGTTGAATCAACACATACACCCGAAACGTTTTCGTTTTCCCTGCAATCTACAATCTCAGATAGTTCACACCCACTAAGAAAGACTACTGTTAAGAGGATAAATAGTTTTTTCATCTCGATCACCAATCCATAGTAATTATATCATGTTTTTAATTTCTAACAAATACTTTTACGAAAGTTTTCGTAAAACGTTTTAGATACTTCTTAAACAATAATATCTTTTAATGATATCATCCAAATCAAAAGTCTCAATTCCCTTTAGGTAAGACCTGATAGTATTGTTCCAAGGCTTGTACCAATGTGTGCCAATTGCGTCAATTCCCAGATAAGAACCAAGGACACTACCAACGGTAGCTGCAGTGCAATCATTATCATATGCCATAGCAACAGTTTCTGAAATTCCTTTTTCAAAATTATTTTTACCTATGCATATTCCCCACACTGTAAGACATGCGTTATTTATTGCATGTACCCATGACATACCTTTGAACTTTTCTGTTACCATTTGATTCGCAATTTTATAGTTTGATACTACATCTCTGTTATCCAAAGCCCACATAATTTCAGTATGAAATAATGAATCTTTTGGAATTACATTTAATGCTTCATACATCGTATCAATGATATCACTTGACGTAAATGCCATTGATATTACCGCTGCAAAATACATACTACTATATATCCCTGATCTTTGATGAGATAAAGATGCATCAATAAAAGCTAACTTTGATGCTTCTAACGGATTACCTGGATTGATATATCCATATCCATCACATCTTATAGAAGCACCTATAAATTCTGTATCATAGTTTCCTTTAACTCCAGCTTCATCAACAGGTAATCCGTTAAGTAGATTATCAATTGTAGTTCGTTCTGCTGTAAATGTACATTCAACTGGGAGGTACGCTTTCCATAATTCAGCTAAATTATTTTTGGTAAATGCTTTACCATGTTTTTCAATCAATAACAAACTGAGTAATGTATATGCAATATCATCATCTGTACTTAAGAATGTCATTCCTTCTTTTGTAAAATGATTACCAGCACCATTTTTGTATCTTGGGAAAAAACCATTTGGTGCCTTTGGCCAATAATCTACTGGAGGAAACGAATGATCCACTTCTTTTGCAAAATATTCAAGTTCTCCAATACTTAGAAGTTCAACTGGTGCACCTAATGCGCAACCAGCAAAACGACCAATAATAGCACCTTGCAGTTTACTAAAATATTGTTTATCATCAATACTTTTAGTTTCTAAATTATTTACATTTGATTGTTCTAATATTTCTTTATAAGTACTGGGTTCATTAAATCGTTCTCCATCACTAAGTTGTTCTATAATCTCGATTTTAGAATCTAGGTACTCCGTTATTTCATCTATTATTTTATAAATCTTTTTGCTCCCAAGTTCTGCTTTTAGTTGAGCAAAACGATTTATCTTTTCTTCATATTTATGTAATGCCTTTGGATATTTCATATGTCACCTACCTTATCAAAATAAAGAAGACCCAAGATTAACTTGGGTCTACTGTTTGTTCAATATCTTCTAGCTCAGCAGCTTGATAAACCCTAACGTAATCAATTTCAAAAATTGTTGGGAATATAGAGTCATCAATTCCTTGTGCCCCACCCCAATCTCCACCGATAGCAAGATTTAGTATTAAATAGAAATCTCTATCAAATGGCCATTGTCTATCGTTTGGACATGATTGAAATTGTCCAGGACTGAATTTGTACACATATTCATCGTCCACGTAAAACGTTATTGATTCTGGAAGCCATTCTAATCTATAAACATGAAACTCTGTATCTAGATTATCTACATTTTTTGCGCTTCCTTTTTGTGATCCGCTTTTGTGATTATATAGATCAGTATGGATAGTTGAATGCATCTTAAGAGGATCATATCCAACATATTCCATAATATCTATCTCACCACTATCAGGCCAGCCACCGTAGTGACTTGTAGTGGGCATCATCCATGCTGCTGCCCATGTTCCTACACCTGTCGGAGCTTTTGCTTTTACTTCAACAACTCCATATGTAAATGAAAATCCATACTTAGAATCAATTTTTCCTGAAGTATAGTCTCTGTTACTGTATGTTTCGTTTAATGCAGTTATCTTTAATGTTCCATCACTTACAGTTATGTTATCTGGATGGTAGTATTGTAACTCATTGTTACCTCCACCATAAGAAGTATCAGATACTTTCCAGTTATCTAAATTAAGTTCTGTCCCATCAAATTCATCACTCCATACTAACTCCATATTATTCAAAACTTCTTCTTCATCATAGGTATAGTACGAACCGTGACATGCATCTAAATCAATATAATCAGGATCAGGCATACAACCTGTTCCTTCTTGAATAAAGCCTTCTAAACATTCCACAATGATTTGTTCTTCTGGTTTTGCACAACTTGTCAGTAACGCTAGTGATAAAACTAGCGTTACAGTTACAAGTTTTTTTAATTTACTCACCAGTTATTCCTGTATTTTCGATACCTTCTATGAACTGTCTTTGTGCTAGTCCATAAATAACAAATAGAGGAATCATTGAAATGAATGTTGCTGACATTTTGTATGCCTCACTTAATAAGTTTGTACCTGCAGGATTTCCACCGCTCGTTTCTGGAGCTCTGAATAATCCATCAAAGATTGCAAGTTGCCTTGGCATTAATATAATACTTTGCTGGGCAAACATATTGGTGACATACATCTCGTTCCAGTTCCAAACGAAACTGAATAAGAATACTACAACAATAGTACTTAAACTCATCTTCACAGTGATATGCCAGAATTGTTGCCAACCATTTGCCCCATCGATTCTCGATGCCTCAAATAATTGATTCGGGATCATTCTAAAGAAATTATAGAAGATTAAGATTAGTATTGCAGAGTTAACACCTTGTCCTAAGAATGCAAATAGTAATTGAGGATATACAGTATTAACAAACTGGACTCCTGTTAATCTAGTTGCTTCAACAAACATAATGTATCTAGGTCCAAGAATTATTGGAACTGGGATTATGAATGAAATTAAGATCAAAGTAAATAATGTTTTTTTCATTGTGAAGTTATATCTTGCAAATGCATAACCTGTCATTGCACTAACAAATGTTTGTGCAACAGCCAGCGTCGTTGAGAACCACATACTATTGTACGTTGCTTCCCATCCTTTTAAAACAAACATACTTGCTTCAAAGTTTCCAAAATATAGTCTTGTAGGAATCCAGTTTACATCTGGATTAACGATATCAGGTGATGACATTAATGAATAAGAAATCATTCTGATAAATGGATATAAGAATACATACGCTGTTGTAATAAGTAGTAAGTAGATTACGATTGTTCCTAATACTTTAGTAATCTTGTTACGTTTTCTGATTGTATACTTCGCACTTGTATTGAAGAAGTTTAGAATACGCTTAATTAGTTTCATCGTCTTCCACCTCCGCTTGTCCAGAATTTGCAATCATTTTTTGGTATGCTTTACGTTGAATTGAAGTCAGTTTGATTTCTTGTTTTCCTGAACGGTCTGCAAAGATAAACATTGCAACTCCAACAAACGCGAATACGATTAATGTATAAATCAATGTATATGCACTAGCCAAACCAAGACCGTTTGCTGTATTGTACATTTGCTCTCTAATCAAGCTAAACACAGATCTTGTAGCCAATCCAAATAATGGAGGAATGTCATATAAACCGATTTGAACGATAGTGAATATCGTAACGATTAATGCAGTTGGTTTGATAATTGGAATGGTAATTTTCCATAGAATTTGCCAACCGGTTGCTCCATCAATTTTTGCTGCTTCAAACAATGATCTGTTGATTTTTTGGAGCCCATTAATAAATAGAATTATCGGGATACCTGTAAACCATAAAACCATAGTGAAGTTATTAAATAATTGTAACATTAAATTTGCTGCTAATTCAGAGTAACCATATAACATTTGAAAGATTACATTGGTTCTGAAATCTTGTAATTCATTCGCACCAACATTAACAAATCTGTCCATTACTGAACCAGATAATATAATTACTGGTAAGAAGAATATTGTTCTAAATCCTACTCTAAATTTAATTTTTCTATTAAGTAGTATCGCTAATATAAAAGATAGAATAATAATAGTTGGAACATAAGTAAGTTCAACAAACACGAAGTTTATTAATGATGGAACGAACTCTTTGTTTTCAAATAATGCTTTTACATAATTTCCTAGTTTATGTGGAGTAAACTCATACCCAAGTCCACCACGTTCTACTTTATAGAAACTTAGAACTATTGTTGATAGGAACGGGATGATTGTAAACAAGATGAATCCAATTAGCCAAGGTAATAAGAATAAATACGCTGGACCATTTGAATTTTGACCTTTTTGAAGGACCTTGATAATTTGCTTATCAGTTAATTGTTTAGCCATATCATATCCTCCTAATCTACCATGTATGAAACAGGTTCAACTGTTTCACCATTATAATCATATTGGTCATCTGTGTAGTTAATAACTATTTGTACTGTATCAGTACCGTTTTCATATGTGTTTACGATTACACCAGGAGCTAGGACTTCTCTATTTACCCAAGAGTAATTTATTGTATGCTTCAGTGCATCATTCACTTCCGCATATAATTCTTGGATTAAATCTTCATACAATGAATACTCTGTAGAATAATAATTTCTACTTAATGTATCAGTTAATAAATGTGCTGGTCTATCTGTTAATACAAACGAAGGATATACATTATAATCAACCATTCTTAGAATGTCTGATTGTGTGTAGAAACTAAAGTTTGCGTAAGGTCCATATACTTCCATTTGTCCTTGTAGAACAAGTTGTAAGAATGGAACTGTATCTGTTTCAATTAAATACTGTGTACCATATACAGGAGCTTGTAGATATCTATCTACATAGTCAAGTAAATATGCATTTGGTTGATATGCATTTAGCAGAACATCTGAATCTAGTTTACTAAATCCATTCACAATATAATCTTTTGCATCATTACGTAACATATCAACATTGTAGTCACTAATTAAGTTATTAGTAATCCCTGTAACTGTGTAAGATGATACATTGAAATCATTGAACTCATCAGATTGTTCTAATAACCACTCAATTGATTTCTCTGGACTAGCATAATAGATTTGATCTAAATTGTAATCCCAAATGAACTTAGTTGAATACCATCCTGTTGTATGTTTCGCTGCGTTTCCTTGATGTCTCATCATTTCATCATTAATAACAAAATAATTTTGACTGAAACTAAGATCTACACCAAGATCATTATACTCGTCAATCAGGTCTTCAAATTCTCTTTTACGACCAATGTCGCTTGAGAAATCTACATCACGAGGATCTCCAAGTGACATTCCACCATCATTCCAACCAAGTAATCCTGAATTGATGTTTGTAATACCTTTATCTAACACATCAGATAGTATTTTATCAACACCGTCTGTTGTTGTAGTAACTTGATTTTGGTAACCGATTAGAGATTTTTCACTATCACTCATTAAGAAATCTAAGCGAATAGGAATATCTTCATAGTCGTAAGTTGCACTTTCATTTCCAAACAAGTACTCACGATATTTCAGAGCCATACCAACATAATCTGCACGCTCTCCTTCAGTTGATGTTCCATCTAAATATTCATATACTAAATGAATATCAAAGTCATTCTTCTCAGTTTGAAGTTGTGTGTTCCCTTCACCAGCTCTATTATAGATTTGGAAGTAAGGAGCATTATACTCAAACCTTGCAAAGGCATTTGTATAATACGTAATATGTTCTTCTGGCCATATTTCTAATGTCATATACTCATCACCACTTGTCGCGTATGCAACAAATCCTGCTTGGTTATTTCCGTGTGAAATACCAAACAAAGGTAATGATAAAGTTTTAAAGTCAATATACTCTTGTTGAATAGATCTAAAGAATCCATTTTGTGTAGGGTTTTCACCATAAGAATCAATTCTTAACTTATCTAATTTGATATTGTAATCATTGAATCTCACTAATGTTCCTGAACCTTCAGGTACTAAAACATACCCTGGAATTGGATCATTAAATACGATTTCATCTGAATATCCAACATCATAAACATCAGATGCATCATATGATTCTTTTGCCCCACCACTTGCTCCTTGGAAAGGAGCTATGATTACACCAGCAAGTGAACCGATACCATCACCTGTTATATCATCATTATCTAAATCATATTCGATACCTGATTCAGTAAATGAAATATATAGTTTTAATTCAATCTCTTGATCGATAAAATCAACTTCTAATACCCACTCAGAACCATCTGATGCAATCTTACCAAAGTTTGATTGAACAACCGCTGGATCTCCTGCTTCGTTTTTCATTCCTGAAGATGCATAGAATGGACTGTATTTACTGTTATAGTATTCGATTGAAACTAAACTGTTCGCAAATGCAGTATATGGTTCGTTCATTCTTTCTTCTAACGGAATACAAACATCTAGTAATTCATCAACTGTAATATCGTATTCTTCTTCTGCGATATCAAAATGTCCAACTAGAATTTGATCAGTTCCTTCAATTGGATCTACTCCATCGAATTCCTCAATCTTAACATTATCAATTCTAAATCTAACATCCATTTCAGTAGAAGTATCAAAATATCCTAAATTGAATAATAATTGTACATCTGTTTCAGTTACTGATTGTGTAAACGTATAAGTGTATTCGATCATATCACTGTTTGTTTGATCTAATGAAGTTATTACTTCAGCAAATTCAGAACCAACAACCAATTCAAAATCTCTTTCACCATTACTATTCAATGAGTAACTAATTTGATACGTAGTTCCAGTTTCTAATGTCAACCCCTCAAAATAAACTTGTAAGTCCTCTTTAGTGGCTGGTGTCATGTTACCATCACCATCATCATACTCTGCAACCATATCTCTAGAACGAACTTCAAGTACACCTGTGTAAGTAAATACATCTGCGTTACTTAATCCATCAACTCTAGTCATAAATATATCATCGTACTTGTCTAATAATGGATCTTCGCTATCAATATCAACTGCTTTGAATTGATCTTCAAACTCATCTTCCATATCTTTACAAGCATCTTTAATATCTGTGTTAAATGGTAAATCTAACCCTGTTTTCCAAGTGTATCCATTTCTTTTATCATATACATGAATGATATCTCTTTCTTCATCAATCCAGTATTTGAAATTAGCATTTTCGTATACAGCTTGTCCACCTGGTTCTTCATCTAAATAAACAAGAACTTCAGGTGCAGGTGCAGTGTCTCTTGGAGTTGAGGTATACACTCCTCTAACACTCATAAAGGAAGCAATTGCCATGATAGCAATAAGTAATTTAAATCCGTGGCTTTTAAGTGAATACATTACGAATCGCCTCCTCAAATAATGCAATAATAAATTGTAATAATTGGTCTCCCATAATTTGAATGAATGCAAATAGTACAGCAACAATTAACATAAATACAAATGTCATCAAGAAACTTTTAATCGTTTCTCTAATTGTATAATTATGTAATTCCTGCACAGCAAGGAATATAAATAAACCTGTACCAACCATACCGAAATTCATTATTAAATCTAAGATTATAACCTCATCATATGTCAATTGATGTGATAAGAATGTAGTCGCTAGCATTGCTAACATAAGAGGCATTAGACTATAAATAACCCCTTTGTATACTTCACCGATACTACCTTCACCATCATTGATTGATGTCACTAAATAGTTACTTATAATAAACAAGAAGAATATACTGTAGAACCCTAAAATCAAACTACCTAAGTCTAAATCACTTGGTTCAACAAATTGATATATAAATCCTTTACTTGTTGTGTATAACATATAAGTCGCAAAGAACATTAAGAATATAATGGTTGCACCTTTATAACTACCTTTTTCTTTTCGTTTTAAATAGTAGAAACTATCTAAAGGATGTTTAACAAACGAGAACATGAACAAGATATCATTTACAATTCTTATATCTGTAAATTTCTTTATTCTAGCTTTCGGTTTATCAAGATATCCATATCTCTTATTTGTACGTTTCACAGCTTGATATGCAACAAGTACAGTAAACAATATAATCATTGTTACGGGAAGATTTTCCTGCATTCTATCATTTCTAACTTCCCAGAAACTCTCACTATAAAGTAATCTGTTTCCTGAAAGAATGAAATGTTCCATTGCTTCTTCATAATACCCTTGGCTATACAAGTTACGTCCAATTTCATTATGAGCCAAAACACTTAATTGATTTAACTTAAGTACTTCTTCCCATTCAATAACTGCCTCTGAATATTTTCCATCTTTATACAATGTTAAAGCTTTATATATTCTACTTGAATAATCTGTTGGTGTATAACTCTGAAGAACTGCAGATTCAGAATCCAAAGTCCATACAGTCCCATCACTATCAACAGCTATACTTGATAGTCTATTATAGAAACCAACAATATCATCTTCACTTTCAGTACCAAAACCGAAAATGAATTGTCCATCGCTTGTTAATACATAAATATATCCAAGATCACTGGCAGCGTAAATGATACCTTGTGAATCTGTATAGACATCAACCAATGCCATATCAAATCCCCAGTTTGTATCAATACTACTAGAACCGTCTGTATTGTGTTTCTTTAGGTTAGATATGTCTTCTCCATGACTAGTTGTATATTTGATACCATTCATATCAACGTACACATTACTAAAACTAGTTGGATTTCTATCTACAACATCTTCTAATTGTTCATCACTGAACAATAAATTCTCTAGACGTTGTCGTGCAGTAAGTTGAACTAGGTTTCTCGTAAAGTAACCTAGGAACTCACCATTTTGTGATAACTGAACAATACCATCAAAGATACCTTCAGCAACGATATACATACCACCTTGTGAATCTACTGCAACTTTTTTAGGAGCAAAAACTTCTTGTCCAAAACTTGCTGAAGTTGGTTTGTAAAATCTATCAACTATGTTTCCATCTAAATCTAATTTGAAGATACTACCACTACCATCAGAATTACCTTCAACATCGATGAACCCCGCTGAAGTATCAGCTAAATAAATATGTTCATCTGTTACAAATATTCCTTTTGGAGTGCCAAACTCTTCATTATCAAAGATGTCTATTATCTCATTTGTTTCTGGATTGTATACAACAATCCTTGCATTTCCAGTATCAACAATATAGATATTATCAAATTGATCTATAAACATATCCTCAGGACCATCAAGAGCTAAGAACTCTTCATCTAATCCTAAATCTACAAAGTTATCAACATCAAAATCTAAAAACGTTTGATCTGGTAAATATGCTGTTTGTGTAATTACGAATCGGCCTTTTCTATCAATAGCAAATGTATTTGTAGTTGCGCTACTCGCACCAATACTGTGTACACTTACATATCCTACAACTAACAATAACGTTACGATTAAATACTTGTATATTCTCTTCATTATTTAATACCTGAGTGACTCATTGTATCCATAACGTTGCTTTGCATTACAATGAAGATTACTAAGTTAGGAAGGAACATAATTAACCCTGCGGCAGCTGCCATTCCTGCTCCTGCGATACTTACCGCAGCTTGTGAAGATAACGTTGTTAGGTAAAAGGCGAATGTTTTTTTCGTTTCTGTAATTATATAAATATTACTACTTTCAGTACTATTCCAGATAAACTGGAATGTTAGTATTGCTACTGTTGCTAACGCTGGTTTAATCAGCGGAATAATTATTTTGAATAATATATGTCTATCGTTTGCACCATCTATTTTTGCTGCTTCAATTAATTCATCTGGTACCTGATCAATAAACTGTTTTACTAAGAATAATCCTACTGGCATTGCTAAGTATGGTATAAAGTGAACCCACCCAGTATCAGTAAACCCTAACCCGTCAACGATTAAATAACGAGGGATTGCTACTGCTACAGCTACGAACATTAATGCAGTTTGATTAACTTTAAACATGAATTTCTTAAGTCTAAACTCTTTTTTACTTAATGCATATGCTGTTGCTGTTGTAATGATTATTGTTGTAAAGATTGTTAATATTGTAATCCATACTGAGTTAAATAGATATCTAGCCATTGGAACACCGGTTCCAGAAGCTGCTCTAAATAATCTAGTAAAGTTTTCAAAAGTTGGTTTTTGTACCAAAAATCTTGGTGGGAACATGAATAACTCATCAAGAGGTTTAAATGCCTGACTGAAGATATAAACCACAGGTAGAAGCATAAATATAGCCATAGGTACAAGTATTAAATAAAACTTAATCTGATTTCTGCCAAAAAACTTTGGATTGACATTCATTGCTTTAATTGCCATAGTTTACCTCCTAATCTTTCTCTCCGAATAATGCGTATGCTACAGTACTAAATCCAGCGATTACTAATAATAGTATTACACTGATTGCTGCTGCATATCCCATCTCATATCTTATAAAACCAAAATCATCAATATGATTTATAATCAATTGACCTGAATACTGTGGGGTTGGATTCGCTCCCGAGAGGGCGACCCCTATGTATCCTGCATTAAATGCTCCAACGATTGCCATAACTGCTCCAAAGAGCATTTGTGGTTTCATCTGAGGAATTGTTATATAAATAATTTCTTGGAATCTATTTTTGATTCCATCAACATATGCTGCTTCATATAATGTTTTATCAACATTTAATAACCCCGCTAACATTGCTAAGAAACCAATACCCATTGAACTCCATAATGATACAAAAATCATAATGTTTAGTAAGTAATCTGGGCTTTGTAAGAACTGAATTGCTTCATCTATCATACCTGAGTTTAATAGAATTGCATTCAAGTATCCATCAACATCTCCACTGAATACGGTTCTCCATACAACACTAATAAATACTCCCCCAACCATAGATGGAGTGTATAGTGCCAAACTAATTATTTTACGAGGTCCTGCTTGAATCTGTGATAGCATCCATGCCATTATGAATGATAAAATGTATCCTCCTGGACCAACGATAACTGCGAATTTTATTGTATTTGGAATTACAAACTTCAAGAAGTTTTCATCTTGAGTAATTAACATTACATAGTTAAACATTCCAAATGGTTCTGTAAGTCTTGGTGCTTGTATTAAATCAAAGTGAGTTAATGATAATCCCCATGCGACTATAATTGGAACAACAATAAATGTTGTAAATAATAGAATATAAGGAGTAACTAATAACGCAGTTGACATTTTCTCGCGACGCTTAGAACGTTCACTCTCAACTTTAAATTGATGTAATTGTCTTTCGTCTGCGGTCATACTGCTTAAGTCTACTTTAGCCATTAATTGTCACCTTCTTTCGCATCATCCATCTGCTCTTGGATCCAATCAACATCTCTGATTGTATACGGTTTTAATACATTACCTTCATTATCTAAGTAACCAAATTCAATCATTTTACGTTCAATCTCACGATTGATATTAATTACTTGTTCATCAACTGCGACACGTACTGGAGTGCTATCAAATGTAACTGTATTCCATATATCACTTAATCCACGTTCTAGCATATATTGTCCCGGCGTTCTTGGAACATCACGTAACCAAGTAAACATTTCAAAGATAACTGCCTTATCTTTATTGTCTATTGGTGATTGTTGTACAGCAGTTTGATTTCCTGATAACCATAAGAATTCAGGTCCATAAGTTGATTGCAATGTAACAGCAAACTCAGTTTGCGTATCTACACTCATCCACCATTTCATAAACTCCCAAGATTCTTCAGGTTTTGTTGTGTTTTTAAACATAGATCCACCTGTACCGTTTCCGATATACCAGCGCTCAATATTATCATCAGCATTAGAATCTTCACTGTAGATACCTGGGTATAAAGCAAGTTCCCATTGTCCTACTAATTCTGGTGCTGCATTTTTTAGTTGCATATATGTAGCAAAATCTATAATTCCGATAGGTAACTTGTTATATCTAAATGAGTTATAGAAAATCGGTACTTGTTGAGGAAGACTATACGTCGTATATAAATCTCCTAACAGTTTTAATCCTGCTAAACTTTCCTCACTATTAATGTTTGTTGTAATTCCATCTTCATTGTATAACGTACCACCATGTTGATAAATTAGTGGTGCAGTTTGATAGAACCATTTAAGAGAGGTTCCACCAGAAGTTGGATAGAAAAAGTTCATATCGAAACGTTGTAATGTTGGTAAGATACTAATTACATCTTCCCATGTGTTGGGAACTTCCAAACCTAAACTATTGAATACATCTTTACGATAAACCAGTGCATGAAACTCTAATGTTTCAGGAATAGCATACACTCCATCATCTAAGATATAAGGTACTAATGCACCAGGTGCGAAATCTCCACAAACTACTTCTCCTGGATCACAGTCACCAGCGAAGTCCCAGAAATCATCGAATGTAGTTAAATCATATACCGCTCCACGAATTGCCATATCAAACGGCATATAGCTTAATAATCCAAGTGCAACATCTGGAGTATTACCAGCACTGTTCGCTAATATAAGTTTACTCGCATCAGGCATAACACTTATGTTTACTTTGATACCTTGTTCGATTAAATATGGATCAGCATCAACCATCTTTTGCATAATATCTACATATGTAATTGGTCTGTTTACCCATACATCAATTGCTTCTTCGTCGTTTTCAATATTAAATTTATCACTTGTAAAACTATTCACAAAGCTTTGAATTCCACTACCAAATCTAGATACGAATGAAGCGTTTGGATCTTCATAATTATCATCATTTGAAACATAGAAACCATCTAAGTAAAAGTTTTGATTACCAATATTTTCTAAGCTATCTCCAAGTAGCAATGTAACACTACTACTTCCACTATATAAGTTGTTTAAATATAGTGGTAATTCATCAGGATCTTCAAGCATACGTTCAAACTCGGTCGTTGCTTTTTTTAGATATGATAAACTAGCTGATAAATCGTATTTATCAGAATACTCACTTAAGTTTACGATCATGTATTTAACTATTGTATCGTATGCTTCTAAGTACTCTTGTGTTTCAGGGATATAATTTGTTAGTTTCCACGTTCTGTTTCTATCTATATCTTTCCCTGTAATTTTAATGATTTCTAATGCGAATTGATTGATGTGATCAATCATTAATTGCATGTCTCTTAAGTACTGTGCAACTTCACCTTTATCTGCTCTAATTGTAATTGTGTGAGTACCAGCAGTTAAAAATACTTTTAAGTTTTCACCATCAGCATTTAATGTTTCATTTTCCCAACCTGTGCTTGTATAAGCAAATTGATAACTCATGAATTCCTCAAATGGAACTTCACCATCAATTTTAATTGTTCTAAAAACATCAAAGTCTGATTTATAGTTCGCGTAATGCATTGTAATATCATACAATCCATCTTCAGGAACTGTCATTTCATATGTAACTTCTTGCCCTGCTTTATACCAAGATTCTCCATCAAGTACGTTTAATTTCTTATACACACTATCAAATGGTGCAACACTTGGACTACCATAAGCTAGTAGTCTTACATATGATGAATTTTTTTCAAGGTATTCAGTAGCGTTAATGAATACGTTGAATGAACTTGCTTCTGTGTAATTATTTTGTAAATACTCTTCATAAGTAGGAACATATACTGGGGGATTTACTTCTAAATCACCTAGTAAAACATCTCCATTAGAAACATTTTCTATTGTGATTTGATTGGTTCCCTCTTCAAAATAAAACAGTAAAGGAATATTAGATGTATACGTATTGTTATATAAATCTAATGCTCTCCATTCTTCATCTGATATGTCATTTTGAGCAGGAAGTGTTTCATCTCCATATTTGTCTAAAAGATATCCGTTTTCACGAATCCCTTCTTCGTCTTCCCAAATAATTGGAATGTCGATTGTTTTTGCATCATCAAACATAGGTGACTCTAATAAATCATCTATATCTAAATTATCAATGCTAACACTTACGGTTATATTGTTTAAAACTTCGGATGTAATGATGTAATCAGTATCAATATGATAATATCCGCTTTCAGTGATTTCAACTTCATAAGTAACAATGTTACCTACATTCAAAACAGCAACATCAGTACCAGGGTATCCTAGAGTGTTTGTCGCTTGGGTTGACGTTAAAGTTCCTTCTACAGATGGTAAGTCATATTCAATAACTGCATCCTCAATATAATCATAATAAGTAAATCTAGCAGTGTTTGGATCCACTGTGCTTTCTATCAAAGCAAGTGCCTCTAAATAATCTGCTTCTGTGACTTCTTCTTTCCATGCTTCATAATCACTTTGTTCAAATGGATTGACAAAGTAAATAGTTACAATGGTCGCTACAATAAGTAGAAGTATTAGGTTAATTATTCTTTTTCTAGTCATGTTAAATCCTCCTTACAAGAGTAAATCACCAGCAAGAGCACCACGTGGGGTGCTCTATTAGGTGAGAATTTTATTTGTTATTCTGTTTCCGTTGCTTCTTCTTCTGGATCTGGATAATATCTATCCATACCATCTAGCATAGTTGCCCAAGATTCAGCAAAACGTTCATTTGATAGTGTATTCCAAGTACTTAAATTACCTAGAATTGTATCAATAAAGTTTGAATCTCCTTTTTCAACTCCACCATTTATTTCTGAGTTGTAATATGATTTCCATTCTTCCATATTTGGTCTTCTTGTTCCATCATCGTCATAGAAATAAGGGAATGATTTATCTGAGATATCCCAGAATTGCCCTTCTTCATAAATACGAATAACTTCGTGGAAACCAGGCATTACTGATTCATCAGCAAAACGTGCATGTTTAGGTACTGAATACCAAACATTCATTTGTTCATTGAATAAGTCACCTGTAGTTACAGGGAAACTATCATTTAATGAACTTGAATACGTTTGTGACTCAACATCAATAAATTGTTGTGATGCACGTGCATTCCAGCTATCAGTACTAGCTATCCAGAATGATGCAAATGTATAAGATAATTGAATTTTTAACTCTTCTTCTGCAGAACAAGCTAAGTTTCCATCATCTAAACAGTGATTATAAACAGCCATAGGATCTAAAACGATTCCTACATTGTTGTCAACGAAATCAGTTGAAGGACGTGGATAAATATCCCAATCTTCACTGATACAAGCTCCCCACCAGTCTTCATCTGGATGAGCACAGTCACCCATCATCCATGGGTCACCTTCAAGTGTTAATAATTTACCGTTTTTAAAGAAGTTATAACTCCACCATCCATTATCGCTCATGAATTGGTCTGTGTAATCTCCACCCCATACAGCATGTTCGTTCCACTCGTCAAGATATGGTAATAATGAACGTACTTCATCACTGTTTAAGTTTACGAAGTCACCAGTTCCATCATATTCAAATAATGATTTTGCGATGTCATTAGTTCCTGTTTCAATAATACGAATTGGTGTATCCATTGATCCATAATATACGTCTGTTTCATGGTTTCCGATGAAATCGGTATATTCATCGATATCCCAATCAAATCCAGGTACATCTAAGTTTTTAGAAAGAGCTAACTCTTTATTAACAAAGATTCCCCAAGGAAGGATATATTGTGGTAATCCACCTTGGAATCCATTGTAACTCATCATTTGCATGATAGATGGATTCATTGATTTGTAAACTGGATCTGCACTGAATACAGATAAATCTGCAACGATACCATTTGCGATATCTCCAGGTAAATCGATAGTTGCCCAAATCGTTGGATGTTGTCCGTACGCATCTTTATATGTATTTAATTCTTGAGACCAGATTTTTCCATCTGACCAAGCATCACCTTTGTGAGCTAATACATTAATAACTACGTTTGGATATATCTCATTAAATTTCTTTGCTACAGCATAAGCAGCAGCATCGTTTTGTGCTGTTAACTCATCGTCTGCGATGTCAGCATGACCTAAATCTTCTAAGTATGTTCCACTACCACTCCAAAGCATAATGTCGATACGACCTTCTACGTCAGTTGGTAATCCGTCATAAGTTTCTACAGGTGGTGTATCTTTGTCTCCACCACATGCAGTTAATCCTAGAACTAAAACCATTGCCGATAAAACTAATAATAATTTTTTCATGTTCTGAAATTCCTCCATTTCATTATTTTAAATTTATCCTCTACTGGGATATATATAAAAACCTAAATGATCCGTTCAATCAGTCTATTTTTTATAGACTAGATTAAACATTTTTCTTTTGATTAATTTTCATCAAAAGAAATTTAGTTTGATACCAATTTTTAAATGTTACTGTTCAGATTCATATTAAACTCTTATGAATAAAAACTTTGTCGATTTGTATAATCATCAATAGTAATTGACCCATTAGGACCGATATAATACTCTTTTTGAGTTATCAGTATCTTGATGGTTATTTTAAGAATTCATCAAGCTTAATGATTCCATTTTCAATTAGGGATTTGAAATGCCATCCACCTTTATCGTCAGTGACCTTATAAGACCAAAATGTATGACCTTTGCATTCTCTCATACCCTCTAACTGAGCTTGAGCATATTTTGTCATAGCATCATTCATTGTTTCATCTGTAATGGTCTCGTTCTTACGCAAACCAAGTGACCATTCACCTACTATTACTTCAACAAAAGCGCTTACTTTTTGTAATCTATCTTTTCTCGATAATGCAGCATTTATATGTTGCTCCAAATTCATCCTCCCAGATGACTCTGTAAAACATTGATATAAATGAGCATCTAAGATTACATTATGAAATATATTTTCTTTAAAGAACTCTTCCCATTGTTTTAACCTGAATGAATCATGAAAAACAATAGTCAAATCTTTTGAAACCTTTCTAATTGCATGATAACTATCAATATAGAATTTATCCACAATAGCTTTGTCAATTGTTAAGAAGGGTTCGTTTAATACACAAATACTATCAAACATAACGTTGTCTTTATACCTGTCTGTTACTCGAACAAGAATCTCTATTGTTTTATCAATATATTCTTGCTTTTTTGGCCAATCAAGTACACCTTCTATTCCCCCGTTGTCAAAACCATTTTGACAACCTGGAGCAGTATGTAGATCTAACATAAATGGTAGTTTAAGTTCTTCACACCATTTAAGAGCTCTATCAATGTAATCGATACTTTTGTGATATCCACCCTCACCATATAACCACCATGGGATGGGGATTCTTACTAAGTTTAGTCCGTTATCTTTTATCCAAATCAAATCATCTTTTGTGATAAATGTTTCATAATGATGATTCAATATTTCTTCTTTGTTTGCAACCTGTTCATTGAATTTGGTTTCATCTTTTCCAGTAACTGAATTATCTTTAAATAATTCTTTTGTCATCCAGCGTTCAAGTACGAACCATCCACCTAGGTTAACTCCTCTTATCTTATCCATTACAGCAAGACAGTATTGATTGAGTTTTCAGATATATTGATCTCGTAGTTTTTACCATCTAATGTAACAACATATTCATGCGGTTTATCAGTTTGATTTAATACGATCAATGCAATTGTATTATCTGTGTTTTTAAATGCAACTGCTTGTAAATCCTTATTGTTGTTCTCTAACCCGATTCTAAATGAACCTGGTCTTACATACTTACTAAAGTGTCCTACATAATAGTAACTACTTTGTTTGATAAGATTTTGTGGGAATATGTCTACGATAATTGGTGCGTCACATAAATTATTTACGTGATTTGGTCCACCTGTGTTATCTAGGAATAAGTTCCAGTCGATATATCCTTGACACCAGTTATTGAAATCACCAATCATATTTCGAGCATAACGTTCTCCAGTATCCCAACTGTTGAAGTGTACACCACCTTCTTGGCAACCTTCAGTGAATAGTAATCCTTTGTCTGGGAACATGTCATGAACTGTTCCTACATTTTCAAACGCTTCACTTACATACCAGTGAAAACCAGTACCCCATACATACTTCGCAGCTTCTTTATCCTCAAGAACCGTTTTTGCTCTATCAACCATAATATCTCTATTGTGATCCCAGATTAATATCTTTACATCTTTTGCACTACTGTTCTCCATTACTGGACCTAAGTGATCTCTAACGAAATCTCTTTCTTCTTCAGCAGTGTAAATACATGAATCCCATCTTTGTACTGCGGCTGGTTCATTTTGAACTGTAATACCCCATATTGTACATTCAGCTTTTCTATATTCTTCGATGAATTTAACATAGTATTTCGCCCAAGCATCTCTGTATTCAGGTAATAACTTACCTCCAAAAATCATTGAGTTGTTATCTTTCATAAATGCTGGTGGACTCCAAGGACTTGCAAGTATTTGGATTGGTTCTCCTGCAACTTTTTCAGCATCCTTGATCAACGGAATAACCCATTCTTTATCTCGTGAAATATCAAATGTTTTTAATTCCTTGTCACCTTCTTCAATATATGTATAACTATTTATTGAGAAATCACAACCATGGATGCTTACTCTACCAAGAGTGTATCCAAGTCCTTCTTCTTTATCGAAGTACGCTTTAATTGCTTCTTCTCTTTTTTCTTTACTAATTCTGATTAAATTGTACGCAGCACTTTCTGTGAATGCACCACCAAATCCAACCATTTCTTGATATGTAGTTGATGTGTCTAAGATCATAGTGGCTTGTTTGTTTGATTCAATTAATCCTTCTTGATTAAATCTCTTATCTGAGTTTTTCTCAGTTACAATTAATTTCTTCATCATTGCTCTCCTCGAACATGAACTGTTAATTCTTCTAGTTCACCATTACGTAGTTGTTCTGCATGAACTCCTTTAACATCATCAATAATTCCGTTGCTTCCGTTAAATGAGTATCCTATAATTCTACAGCTATCATCATAAGTGTTAAGTTTATGAGGATTAACATAAATAACTTTTGTATGTCCTAAGAATGTAAAACTAACTTTATCATCTTTGAAGAATTCTTTTGCAATCAAAGGTTTTAAATTAAGTTTTAGTTCACCATCTTCTGTAATAAACGGTTTTTTACCAAACATCATCATTTGCCATATACTTAACATTTCAGCAGTACTACCTGATAATCTAGCAACCCATCCCTGTCCTCTAACTTCGGGATCAGGATTTATACTAGTAGCAATAAAGCTTGAGTTTTCTAGAGTTGATCTTCCGTATACTTTTGGGTCCATGAAACAAACTAAGTTTGTTTTTATTTCTTCATAGAACTCTTTATATAATCCAGCTTTTAATAAACCAACTAAATATTTATATGTCATGTGTAAGAAGTTAGATTCACGTTCTTGCCAACCTTTTGTAAAGCTTCTTCCACGTCCTATTTCATTTGTTTCATTATCTAAAAATTCAGATGTTTTATAGAACTGTAATTCGTGATCATATATGTTTGACATTTTAATTCTATCAAACATGTTTCTTTTCTGTTGATCGTTCTTCATTACTTTTAAAGCTCTTGCTGGAGCCTCTAAGTAATTAGGTAACGCTCTAACTTTAAATTCCAATGGTTTAACAAGTGGCAATCCAAATCTACCAATTTTTGGTTTATTGTGTTCCATAATTTGCTCATATTCTGTAACTTCATGAACTAAGAATGTTGGATAAACACCGTCACCATATCTTAATGATTTTGATAATGCTAAATCAATTTTTCTATTAATTAGCTCTAGAATTTCATATAGTTCTTTAGAGGCCAAGCGTTCAACCCCAGAAACACCAAATCTAATTCTATCCCTATAAATCTCTTTTGCAGTTGATGCTTTGTCCCAATACTCAAAGTCATTGAATGTGTTAATAAATACTTCTCTCATATCTTGAACAAAAGCTAAAAACTCGTTTGTTAATTCTAGATGTTGTGATGCATCGAAGTTATCTTGTAAGAATTGAGCAACTCTTTTTAATTCAATTGTCTCACTAACTCCACTACCGAATAGTCCTGGTAGACCATTCATTGCATCGTTCCAACCTGGTTTGTTTGCTTCCATTTCAATTCCCATCCCTGATGGATCAATTGAAGCAACTTTGTTTAATGCTAATACGAATAGTTTTGAGTAAAGACTTGCTTTCACTTCAATACCATCGTTATCTTTTAACCAGTTAGTCCCATGTGGGTCCATACCTAATCGTTGTACTTTTTCGTTGTCAGTATGAATCACACTATCATATCTTCTTATTTTACCGTCAGCTCTTTGATAAATCTTTTCAGATCTAGGTAAAACATGAACTGGACTGTTGTAATATGAGAATGATAAATCATTGAATAATTGTTCTTTTAATTTATCTGGGTATACCCCTTGATAATTCTCGATCAAATCAAGGATATAAGTCCAATGATCAATCCAGAACCCTTCACCGAAATCAGCTTCGAATATTTGTTTTGCATTTGCAAATACTACTTCAAATAACTCGTCGTCTGTTAGATCAGTTTCAATATTAAGGTTAGACATTGTATTTACTACACTACCTGGAGTAAATTTACCAGATAGAATGTTTTTCATTTCTTGATTACCGTTGAATAGATTCTTAGTTAACTTGTCAATTGTTTTCTTGTTTTCTATAACGAATGATGAACCATTTATACCCAGAGGATTATATCCATCTGCTTGAATAAATGATGCAAACATTTTTATATTGAAATCTTCAACATCTTTGTTGAATAAAACATCAGAACGTCTGTTTTGACAAACATCTCTAAAATTACCATTACCTTGTGAATAATATTCTGGAGCTAAACTAAAATAGTTATAATCTCTTTCTAAATCTCCATGTCTTCTACTGAACAAATGATATACAAAGTTTTTATTCTCACCTTTGATTACCATTGGATACCCTCCACGTAGAATGTTATCTAAATAGTTTTGCTTCATATAATCGTCAAAAATTGGGAATGCAGTTTCAGTTTCAATATCTTCTAGCATTTCATCTAAAACACTACTAGCTTCCAATCTCTTTTGATCAATATATTCAGTACTTGTTATCTCATTAACTATGTTTAATAAATGTTCTTCTGAATGGACAGACCCAATTATTGTATTAATTCTTTTTGTTTGTCCTTTTTCAAGTTCAACTGTAACACCTGTAAATCCAACTGGTATTTTATTAGCCGTAACTTGATCGGTTTGTTTGATAGATTCAATACTTTCTTTTTCAAATCTTCTAGCAAATCTTTTTGATGTATCATAACCAAACACTAAGTTTTGGTCTACAATTGGTTTTACTAGTTCACCTTCAAATGTCGATACGTAAAAGTTTCCTTTCACAACATCACTTACTATTGCACTATCTCCACTCGATGATCTCATTCTGTAGAAACCAACATTGTTTTCTAAGCTATACACTTCCATCCAACTTCTTAACAGGTTAGACATTGATTTGAAACTACCGTACTCTGTTTGATATGGAAGTAATTGAGAAACTCCATCCACCAACTCAAAGT
The DNA here is from genome assembly GCF_982632705.1 of Candidatus Izemoplasma sp. NCBI lineage: Bacteria > Bacillati > Mycoplasmatota > Mollicutes > Candidatus Izemoplasmatales > Candidatus Izemoplasmataceae > Candidatus Izemoplasma > Candidatus Izemoplasma sp. The sequence continues at coordinate 44,190 of NZ_CEXEES010000007.1, forward strand.
TTACAGATTCATCATTTAAATTTGTAATTCTTACTTCTCTAACAAGAGCAGCAATTGATTCGTTTGGTAATCCGAAGTACGTTACTTCAAGCTTCAATCCAAGAGTGTGGTTGATTTCTTCAATAGAAAATTCACCACGTTGTATTTTCATTTTTGTATCTTTTTTATCGTTGTTTTCACCAAATATTTCATATACAGTTTCGTTCATCTTAACGAACGTTCTAAATCCATTTGTTGCAACTGTTTGGTATGCGGTTACAGCAGGGAAGAATTCTAATATTTGGTTATCTTTATTTTCTAAACCAAACGAAACAATTCCTTGACCTCTATTAACATAAAATGCCCATAGTGGGATTCCTCTTTTACCGGCCATACCAGGTAAAAAGCTGCTGAAAGTCTTTTGTTGTGCGAAGTTCTCAATTACGAACTCTTTATTTTTAAAGTAATATTCCTTCATTTTAGTCACCTCATAATTTGTTTAACATGCAAAAGGTCCTTAATAATACCTACGGTATTACTAAAACGATTTCGTAAATAGTATAACGCAAATGTAAGCGTATAACAATACCGTTTTCGTATATTATGAGTAAAACGGATATTTTATAATTAAGAAAGCCGTTACATAAAAAAAAAGGAATCCTTTGGATTCCTTTTACTATGCTATTTATCCGATAGAACCTTCCATCTCTAGTTTGATGAGTTGGTTCAATTCTACAGCGTACTCCATTGGTAGTTCTTTTGCGAACGGTTCAATGAATCCCATGATGATCATTTCAGTAGCTTGCTCTTCTGTAAGTCCTCTACTTTGTAAGTAGAATAACTGTTCTTCAGACACTTTAGATACTGTAGCTTCATGTTGTACTTGTGCTTGGTTATTTTTTACTATGTTGTACGGTAGTGTATCACTTACTGAAATATCATCGAGAATGATTGTATCACACTCTACATTACTCTTAGCACCAATGGCACCTTTTTCATGTCTAATGATTCCTCTGTAGTTTACTCTTCCACCTTTTGCACTCATAGATTTACTTATAATTTTAGATGTTGTATTTTTACCAATATGAATCATTTTTGCACCTGTATCTTGGTTCATACCTTCTCCAGCGAATGCGATAGAAATTGTAGTCCCTTTAGCGCGATCACCTTTTAGAATACATGCAGGATATTTCATATTTATTTTACTTCCGATGTTTCCATCGATCCATTCCATATGAGCATCTTCACCAACTAGTGAACGTTTTGTCACCAAGTTAATAATATTGTTAGCCCAGTTTTGAACAGTGCTGTAACGACAGTATCCACCTTTTTTAACATAGATTTCTACGATAGCAGCATGTAAACTTGCTTTGGTATAAACAGGGGCAGTACATCCTTCTACATAGTTAACGCTTGCTCCTTCATCAACAATAATAAGTGTTCTTTCGAACTGTCCCATTTGTTCACTATTGATACGGAAATAACTTTGTAGTGGTTTTGTAACATGTACTCCTGGTGGTACATAGATAAAGCTCCCACCACTCCAAACAGCGCTGTTTAATGCAGCATACTTGTTGTCTGTATATGGTACAACTTTACCAAAATATTCTTTAAACAATTCTGGGTATTCTCTAAGTGCAGTATCTGTATCTGTAAATATAACTCCTTGATCTTCAAGTTCTTTGATCGTTGAATGGTATACTACTTCACTTTCAAACTGAGTACTAACTCCAGCTAAGAACTTTTGCTCTGCTTCTGGAATTCCCAACTTCTCAAACGTATCTTTTATCTCTTCAGGTACGTCGTCCCAGTCTTCTTCTGATTTAGCACTTGGTTTTATATAATACGTTATTTCATCAAAGTTTATTTCACTTAAATCAGGTCCCCAAGTTGGTTGTGGTCTAGATATAAAACGCTCATAGCTTTTTAATCTGAATTCTAACATCCATTCTGGTTCACCTTTGATTTTTGAAATCTCTCTAACTACATCTTCACTTATTCCTTTACCTGTATCTAAAACACTTGTTGTCTCTGTTTTAAATCCAAACTTATAATCCCCAATTATGTTATTAATTTCTTGTTTAGTTTTTTCACTCATTTAGAGATCACTCACTTTCATCTAATGTCCCTTCAAATGCTTTCCAAGCGATTGAGGCACATTTAATACGTGCTGGAAATTTTCTAACACCAGTATAAGCAATTGCTTCTTCTAGTTCAACTTCCTCATCGTATTCTTTATTTGTAAGCATATTGATATATGCATCTTTAATTTGTGTAGCATCTTCTACATTCTTACCCATTAATGTTTCACTCATAACACTTGCACTACTACAACAAATGCTACATCCTGTTCCATCATGTTTTACATCTTCAACAACACCATTAACTATTTTACTTTGCACTGTAATATCATCACCACAAGTTGGATTTTTAATGTGTATTGTTTTATATAAATCATCTTGCACTAACCCTTTGTTTCTAGGATTCTTATAATGATCCATTATTACTTGTCTGTATAGTATCTCCATATTGTTCATAATAGCCTCCTAGAATCCTACACTTTTAAAGAAGTCTCTAGCTTGTTTCACACTTGAAACAAATTTATCGCATTCTTCTAAAGTATTGTAAATATAAAAACTTGCACGCAATGTTGCTAAAACATCTAACCATTTAATAACCAATTGTGCACAGTGATGCCCAGCTCTCATACATATGTTATCACCATCGAAAAATGTGATGGCATCATGTGGATGAACGCCTTTAATATTAAATGAAATTATTCCAGTATCAGTTGTCTTATTATAAATCTCAATATCCTCTATTTCTAGAAGTTTTGAAATTGTATAATCCTTTAGTTTAATTTCATAATTATGAATCTCATCTAGTCCAATATTTTCCAAGTAGTCAATTGCGGCACCTAAACCAAGTGCTTCCGCAATTGGGGGTGTCCCAGTTTCAAATTTATATGGAGCATCTTTCCAAGACGCATCATATTTGTTAACATTGTCATTCATGTCCCCACCAAACTCAATTGGAGGCATTTCAGCCAATAACTGTTTCTTACCATAAAGTACTCCTATACCCGTCGGACCTAACATTTTATGTCCGCTGAACGCTAGGAAATCACAGTCTAAATCTATTACATCTATTTTTTTGTGTGGTGCAGCCTGTGCTGCATCTACACTTACTATAGCTCCTTTTTCGTGAGCTAGTTTGATGATTTCTTTGACAGGCGAAATATAACCCATAACATTAGATACATAATTAATTGCGACTACTTTTGTTCTATCGGTCAAAACTGATTTAAAATTCTCAATAGTAATTCTTCCTTCTTCATTTAGAGGAAGATACACTAGTTTAGCACCAGTGATATTACTTACGTTTTGCCAAGGTAAAACGTGAGAATGATGTTCCAGTTCTGTTACAATAATTTCGTCTTCTTTTGTTAGATTATTTAACCCATAACTTGAAGCAACTAGATTAAGAGCGCTACTTGCTCCACGGGTAAATACTATTTCATCAAAAGTAGCGTTAATGAACGATGCAACTTTCTTTCTTGCCTTTTCATATTGATCAGTTGCAATAAAGCTTAAGTTGTAAACACCTCTATGTACATTTACACCATATTTTTTATAGTATTCATCTAATTTATCTATTACTTGTATTGGTTTTAGACTTGATGCTGCTGTATCTAAATATACAAGTGTCTTATCTTCTAATATAGGAAAATCTTTTCTAATGTTATTGATATCCATAGCACTTCACCTACAATGTTTTATTTTCTACCGTTTCAATGAAATCCTGAATAAGTTCTTCAGATTGAAGTAGTTTTAATACCGGACTTAAGAATCCTGAGATAATTAAGCGCTCTGCATTTTTAAGAGTTAGCCCTCTACTCATGAGATAGTATAATTGTTCATCATCCATCTTACCAATAGCTGCTCCATGACTTGCAATAACGTCAAACTCGTCGATTAGTAGTAATGGGTTTGCATCTAGTCTCGATGTTTCACCTAAAACAATACCTTTATTACTTTGTCTAGCAGTACTTCTTTTCATATCTTTATTAATTTTTCCAACACCTTCGAATATAAGAGTTGAATTATTGTTAGCTACACCGTAATTCTCGATATAACCTTCTGTATCTTTGGCTTTATGTTCGACTAATTGTCTAAATGAAGCTTCTTGATTGTTATTGGTAATAGCTACTGTTTTTGAAGTTGCAGATGCAAATTCTTGTAGTAAAAACATGTTCGTTTTACTGTCAGTTGTAGCATCGTTAATTTCAGCTACACTGTAAGAACTATTTCCATATCTATCTACATAACTATTTCTAGTTATACTAGCCATTGCTTTTTCACTTAACTTTGATAATCCACCATACACTAGTTTCGCGTTTTCACCAACAAAACTATTTGAAACAAAGTTATAACTTGTTTCACCTGTGTTATATAGATATTCAAAGTAATTGAATTCACTGCTTTTGCTTAATAATAGAGTTGTGTTATTAACAAATTCACCGTTTTCTTGTACGTAAAACACAAACAGTGATTTTTTGTACACTTCATTTGGTC
>NZ_CEXEES010000008.1:0-13020 GCF_982632705.1 Candidatus Izemoplasma sp.
AGTAGTTAGTTTAAATAAATGGGTATGGATTGGGTTTGCATTCCTCCAAATTATTTATCTATCGCTAGTTAGGAGTGTTCAATATGTTAGAAAGTAGAAGACTATACTTTGTACCTTGGGAAAAAAGTGACTTCAAGGTATTAAAGAAAACGTTAGGAAATCCTAAAGTTTGTGAGTACCTACCAGGTAAGAACCAGAAGTCTGATGAAGAAATTCAGAAGTGGCTTGATTTCTATGTCTCTTCCTTTAATGATGATTTAGGGAATAAGATATTTAAAGTCCTAAACAAACAAACAGGAGAAGTCATAGGATATGGTGGACTGGGATTTGTTAAAGAGTTTGATGAGATTGAAATCATGTATGGTTTCGATGTAAAACACTGGGGTCTGGGTTACGCAACTGAAGTCTCAAATAAGCTAAAAGAATATGCAAAGAAAATAGGTCTTAAGTATGTTATTGCTTTAGCAGATGTAGGAAACATCGGATCAGCTAAAGTGCTAGAAAAAACTGGATTCAAACAAATCAAAGAAGTTGAAATGTGGGGACTAGATTTATACTTTTATGAAATGAACTTATAGAACGATAATTCGCCCTATTTTCTGATGTAGATATGTTATAATATAAATATATATTAACTAGAGGTGGTGAACACTATGTTGAAATACAGAAACTTAAAATTTGGTGTAATATCGTTATCAATCTCGTTATTCGTTATTGGTATGGTTTTACTTTCCTTTTTCTTCATTCAAAATGGAATATTGAAATCGGGAATTGAAGACTCAATATCAACTGATTTAAGATCATATTCAGTGGATATTGATAACAAAGTGGCTTCGATTGCAAGTGATGTTCTTTTGTTAGAAGAACTTATCAAAAATAATAATGTGTTTACTTTTAATGGGGATGATTTAGAGTATACATCTCTAGAGTTAAAAGATAATTTAGAAGAAGATCTATTCGATTGGATTAATATCAACAATGTATATGATCAGATTCGTATCATAGATACATCGGGTATGGAAATGATTAGGGTTAATTACAACCAAGGGTCACCAACAATAACAGCTGAGGTAGATTTGCAAAATAAAGCAGGTAGATACTATTTCACGAATGCGATTGATTTGGCTGACGAATACATTTATTTAAGCAAATTAGACCTGAATATAGAAAATAGTGAAATTGAATACATTGATGGAGTACCAAAAGCAATGCTTAGAATTGCCTCGACAATTTATAATGAAGAGGGTAAGCAAATAGGATTATTAATAGTTAATTATCTTGCTGATAATTTATTTCATGACGAGGAAACCCAATCAGGCCAATTCTCTGAGTTTGAGGTATTAAATGATGAAGGGTACTATCTTCATTCGATTAATCCAGCAAAAGAATTTGGGTTCATGTTTCTAGATAAAGAAGATGAAGTGTTTAGTACATACCATAACTATCCAATATTTGAAGAGGATAATATTCAAATTGCGCAAAAAGCATTTGAAGGTGAAGTCTATACCTCTTTGTTAATAAGTAATGTAAAGTTATCAGATTCTATTAGTGAGAGAATAGGTATAACAGTACCTATCTACTCTGATAATGGAGATATTATTATATTTTCTGAAGTCGATGTTAGAGAGACAGCAGAATTCAAAAGCCTTCTAAACAACTACATTGTATTTGTTATTGTAGGAATTACATTCTCTTTTATTATCACAAGATTGTTAGACGAAATAACATACCAAAGAAAACAGCAACTTGTATCACTAGAATACTCATCAAATCATGATGTCCTAACAGGACTACCAAATAGAAACAATGTGTTTAATATTTTAGATAGAATGGATGATATGAATAAGGCATACACAATAATGTTTTTGGATTTTGACGGATTCAAGAATGTTAACGACGAATATGGTCATGACATAGGAGATAAAGTACTGATCGATGGAGCAAAAAGAATTAAAAATACAATTCGTGAATCAGATATTATCTCAAGAATTGGTGGCGACGAGTTTATGATTATATTACCAACAGCTACAGAACAAAATGTTATTGATAGAGTGTCACAAAAAATCATGGATGCGATTATCAAACCTTTCATATATGATAAGATTACTTGTAGTATTGGAGTTTCGATTGGCGTAGCGATTCAGGATGGAACAAAAATTACTGAGGAAATTATCAAACTTGCAGACGAAAGAATGTATAAAATTAAAAAGACAAAAAAACTAGACCTTTAAAGGTCTTTTTTTTGAAGTGAACAATATGTTAAAATAGACTGAGGTGATACAATGAAAACACGATGTTTTGGAAATAAACCAGGTGAAGAACTATATGCCAAATACCATGATGAAGAATGGGGTGTAGAAGTTCATGATGATAGAATACTATTTGAGTTTCTTATATTAGAAGGAGCACAAGCAGGATTAAACTGGTATACAATACTTAAAAGAAGAGGAGGTTATAAAAAAGCCTTCAAAAACTTTGATCCCATCAAAGTATCTATAATGACGGATCAGGAACTTGAAGAACTAAGAAACTATGAAGGTATTATTAGAAACAAACTAAAGATATATTCAGCTAGAAAGAATGCATTAGTCTTTCTAGATATACAAAAAGAGTTTGGTTCTTTTGATAAATATATATGGGGATTTGTTGACTATAAGCAAATAGTGAATCACAGACCATCGTTTGATGGTATGATGGCAACTACTGAAATTTCAGATAAACTATCAAAAGACCTTAAAAAAAGAGGTATGTCTTTTGTAGGTTCTACTATTATGTATGCATATATGCAGGCTGTAGGAATGGTAGATGATCATTTAGATACTTGTCATTTAAGAACTATTAAATCGGGTGTTTAGAATAAACAACGACGAGCCGTATCACAAATAATTGCAACTTATGATATGGAACTCATAACAAAGCCCTATTGGGCTTTTTCTTTTGGGTCTTATATGACCTGTTATTTATAAAAAGGTATTTTATAATGTATATATGGGTGATGATAAATCAATAATTACATTCATGGAATTCACAATACAAGAGGTCGGGATATGTGTAGATCAAAGAGGAAAAGAAACAAGGAGAACTACTGTCTAAGTTTCATCACAGTCAATCTCTTTCACAATTGTATAAATATTTAACTAGTGATATAATGATGATAAGGAAGAAGGAGGAGAGGTTATGAGAAAATTAGGGATATTTTTATTTTTAACTATTTTAGTGTTAATTACCGGTAATGTTCAGGATATGAAAGCATCTCAAGTGAGAGAAGTTGTATATTTAAGAACAAATAACAGTAAAGTCTATGATATGGGTGATGGTGTTTATCAATATCAGTATTTTAAAAATGATATTCATTATTACACACAAGAAGGGTACAAAGAATATAACCAAACATTGGAGTATAATAACTCTTCTGGAAGGTATGATACTCAATACAATAATTATAATGTATCTTTACCAGTTATGTCTGAGTATGAACAACTTTTTTCAACATCACTTAATTATGAGGACAACAATAAAGTTCTAATCACTTATTATGATTTGTATCAAATGGAAATAGAGTATACAAACGAGATGAGTTATGCCAAGTACAGTGATAATCAAATACATATCGCTGATAGAAGTTCTAATGTATCTAGTTTACATCTTGAACCTCTTAATCAAAGTTTAAGTGAGAGATTCATATCCGAGACATCTCATAATGATTCGATTACCTACTATATATATACCGATGAACTGTCGTTATTAGAAGTTGAGGGAGAATATCATTTTATTGATAAAGCAAATGCTTCAATATTTTCGATTGGCAATTATTACAGTAGAGGAGCAAATGGACAGTTCTTTTTTGGGAACAAAACAAATGTGATTGAAATTGAGTCTGGTGTTTACGAAGTTGAAGTTATTCTTGATCAAACGATATCACAAAGTTCAGATGAAGTTTACCCAGTAACGACATATGGTGGGGTAACATATAGTCTAGTATCAACTCCAAGTGGCATTAGGGACAAAACGATTATCCAAGATACTAATGTAGAGTACGATGTAGATTATTTTACAGTTTCAAAGCAGACACTAATGCCTGCACCAGCTGGGAGTATACCATATTTACCAGTATATAATCTATACAGTATAATGGAATTAGATTTCTCTGATATAAGTGGTTCCAATATTACTGTATTAGATGCAAAATTGACGATTCAAAGAGAATCAAGTAATGTAAATACTAAAGTACCAGTTTCTTTAATTACATCATCTATTACATTTGATGATATTACTGGAAATTCAAGTTACACAAAAACACTACTATCACAAAGTAGTATTTATACTGACTTGATGGTATATGACATCACTCAGGAAGTCTCAGATGAAATGAGTAACGGAGATAAAAGTTTACTTATTGAGTTTTCACCAGAAATGATAATATTAAAAACTTCATCTATGAAATATATGCATTTCTTTTCGGAAAATTCAAGTACAGAGCAAAGTCCTTATTTTACAGTTGACGTTGAAGGCATTACATTGAGTTCTGATTATGGTGATGCACCTATATATAGTGATGTTTTAACAACTGATCCAAATTGCTTTGGCTATTCATTAAGAATAAATAACACATTGAATATAACTACTTCAGCTGGTGATATAGATTTCAGTAATATTAATGTAACGAATGACTATTATTATAAGGTAATAGTACCTGCTGTACTATACACTATAAATAATCAGCAGTTTGTTTCAGGTAGAATATTACCAAATTTGAATGCTCAAGTGAGCGTTAATGAGTATAGAATAGCGCTAAGGGTTGGAAACGTTGAGGAAACTACCAAGACTTTTTATACTTTCCCAAGCGGATACGGTCCGGTTATTAAGAATGAAGATTTTCATTTTATGATGCAGTTAAGTGATGGAAAATGGGGACATAAAGTCGGTAATCTACCAAGTGAATATTTGGGTAATGTAGTGAATCCATCTTCAGTTGATTGGGATGCACCTTATCCATATATTTCAGGGGATTATTTCCCAAATCACTATAATAGTCCAACAGTCTATTTTGCAGTAATAAATACAAAGACAGATTAGGAGGAGATTTGATGAAGTATAAAAACTTACTTTTGTTAATTGTTATTATGATTTTTATGAGCTCATGCGACTCAAATGCTGAGATGACAGATACATCGTTGTATGATGATTTATCAAATGCAGGATTTCTTCTAGAGGAGTTTAATCTAGAAACTTTAAGTAATGATTTCTCTTATGTGTCTGTCAGAACAATAACTGATCCTTTGAGTGACGATTACGGGATAATTTATGAGTTATCAGAAGATGATGTTAATCTATTCTATGAATCAAAACTGACTTTTAGTATTTCTACAAGTGATATTGTTTTTATATATAAAATCGATAATTATGTTCTTGAGATGTATCATAGTACGACATCAACATTCCCGGGATTTTTACGTCAGTACGATTTTGAATCAAACTATCAGTTTAGTATTTTTTATCTTGGCTCTTTACAGTATAGTCCTGTCATTCAAGATATGTTAGATGATGGTGGTGATAAATTTTATACTGTTAGCGATGAAGAGATGTTGTTGTACCATGCAGCATATAACAGACGAAATCTTCAAATGAAATCTGTTGAGCAGATTTCTTATAATAATGTAACGTACACAGTTATAATGTACTACAGTGTTGAGGATGCTTTAGAAGCATTCCCATATCAAGACACATTGAATGCAGGTACTCCAAACTGGGCAAAACATTATATTTTATATCAAAACTACGTTATTATCATTGATGTAAATTATACATATGAAAATCAAATATACGATCCTTTCCTAGAGGTTGAATATTTAACCTACAGTCATGATCAAGCTCAGTATGAACCTTGGGAGATAGATTAGGTATTTGTTTATGATGAATATAATGCATAAGTTTCATCATTATTTCATAATAAGTTGCAATTAAAAGTGTTACAAAGAGCTATATCATAAACTATAAGACCGATCGTATCGGTCTTTTTACTTACTGTTTTTTGAATGGGATGCGAATACCAAATTGATTTGTACTTAATACTGAATAATGATAAAATATGTAAGAGTTTTAAAACTAAATTGAGTTTTCGGAGGAATGGATTATGAGAAGAATTACAGTGTTTTTATTTGTCATATTTATAGGAGTTCTAGTAGGTTGCGAGGATAGTGCCACAGACACTACACCACCTGTTGCTATACTTATTGGGGAAGAAACAGTTTATTTAGAGTATATGGATACCTACGAGGAACTTGGGGCAATATGTGAAGATGATATAGATGAAAACTGTAAAGTATTTATTAATGGTGATGTTGTAAACACAACTAGACCAGGTACATACATCATTTCTTATTTTGTAGTTGATGAGTCCAGTAATACTGGAATAGTAATAGATAGAACAGTCATTGTTTCAGAAACAACATCTCCAATCATTTCTTTGATTGGTGATGACATCATATATATCAATTATGGTGACTCATATAATGAACTAGGGGCAAATTGTACTGATAACTACGATACAACATGTGTTGTTATAATTGATGATTCAAATGTAGATGAAACTACAATAGGAACATATAGTGTTTTATATAACACAACAGATACTGAAGGAAATGTAGCGTTAGAGATTATAAGAGAAGTAGTTGTTAGTGATAACGAATCACCAATCATCTCTTTGATTGGAGATCCGGTTATTGAACTTGAATATAACAGTATCTACTCTGAATTAGGTGCAACATGTACAGATAATTACGACCTTACTTGTGATGTATTAATTGGTGATACAGTGATAGATACTAGTATTTTAGGTAGTACAGTAATTACATATAATGCAGTTGATGCCTCATCAAATGATGCCATAGAACTTACAAGAACAGTAATAGTTCAAGATACAACAGCTCCAGTAATTACATTGAATGGCGATAGTGCTATAAATCTTGATCTTAATGCTTCTTATTCTGAATTAGGAGCAACATGTACAGATAACTACGATACATCGTGTACTGTCATTATTAGCGGAGATACAGTTGATACAAGTACTGTGGGTACATATCATGTAACATACAATATAACTGATACTGAAGGAAACATAGCGTTAGAAGTAATAAGAACAGTAACAATTAATGATACAGTATCACCAATCACTTCTTTGATTGGTGATAGTGAAGTAGATATTGAATACGGAACAACATATAATGATTTAGGAATTAATTGTACAGATAACTTTGATACTACCTGTGTTGTAGTAATGGGCGGGGATACAGTTAATGTATATACACTAGGCACATATGTGATTACATATAATGTAACTGATAGCGCAGGAAACATAGCTATAGAAGTATCTAGAACTGTCACAGTTGAAGACACAACTTCTCCAGTTATAGATGTATCAGAATTAAGAACTACAGTTACCTTAGATGGTTCATTTGATTTTACATCTTCATTTTGTGCAGATAATAGAGATTTAACTTGCACTGTTGAGGTTGTAACAGTGTTAGATACAAGTGTTCTGACTACACAACTTATCACATTAAGGGCAGTTGACACTGAAGGTAATGAAACCACAGTGGTACATCAAATAGAAGTAATTGAAGGGCTTGATACAACGATTTACGTACCAACTGGATATTATGATACTACTATAGGTTTAACAGGTGCTGCTTTAAAAGATTCTTTATACGATATCATTAAAAATCATACAGAGTATTCTTACACAAGTTCTAGTACAGATGTATGGGATATATTAAGAGAAGCAGATGAAGATCCTAATAATAGTGATAATGTAATGATGTTCTATAGTGGATTTAGTTGGCCAAAAGAATGTCAAGATACTGTGACAGCTAATCTTCCAGATTACTGTTTTGATAATAACGATAGAACCGCATCATATACAGAATGGAATAGAGAACATATATGGAGTAAATCTAGAGGAGATTTTGGTACTAGCAGTGGAGCAGGAACTGATGCTCATCATCTAGTAGCCGCAGAAAGAACAATGAACTCAACTAAAAACAATCGTATGTTCGAAGATTGTAATGACGGTGACGATACGAATATAGTTGATAGAGGATTTGGAAACTATACATGTAATACTTGGGACTTTGAACCAAGAGATGAAGTAAAAGGTGATGTTGCTAGAATGATATTCTATATGGCGACACGTTATGAGTCTGAAGACTCATTAGATCTTTATGTATTAGACGATGCAGATTCAGATAAATCCTTAAAGCTATCACAATACGGAGACTTAGATGATTTACTAAGATGGCATATTGAAGATCCTGTTGATGAGTGGGAGTTAGAAAGAAATCAAGTAGTATATACTTACCAAGCAAATAGGAATCCATTTATTGATCATCCAGAATTGGTTGAGTTAATATGGGGAACACCTGAAAGTGTAATAGAGTATGAACCATCATAAATTGCATGATGATATACTTTGAATAGAAGATGTCATATACTAAAGAAAAGGATGTGCTTATATGAAATTTATTAAGATGAATAATGGATTAATGATACCTGTTTTAGGAACAGGAACAAACACTTATGGGAAAGAAAATAATGATTTCTTTGCCAAGATTACTTACGATACAAAAGAGCTTAAATCTGCAATTGAATTGGGTTATAGAATGATAGACACTGCAATATACTACCGCAATGAAGCAGTTATTGGAAAAGCAGTTAGAGAGTCGAATATTGACAGAGGTGAATTCTTTATTACTTCAAAAATTCCTGAGAAAAAAGAATATACAGAAACTGATGAATCAGTTAAGCATCATATTGAGCAATCACTTAAAGAATTAGATATTGAATATATTGATCTCTATTTAATACATTTTCCTCTTTCGACCAATGAAGACAATGTAAGAGTCTGGAGAGTCTTAGAAAGTTTTGTTGAAAAGGGACTTTTAAAATCGATTGGCGTGTCAAACTTTAATGAAGAGCAGTTATCTTACTTAATTCAGCATGCAAATATTAAACCAGTGTTAAATCAGTTCCAATCTTACCCTGGTAAGCAACAACAATCATTAATAGATTTTTGTAAAGCAAATGATGTGATTCCCGAAGCGTATCAGTCACTTGCAAAATTAGGTCCAGAGACAAAAGATCAATTAATGGAACTAGCAAAACCATATAATAAATCGTGGAGTCAAATAATCCTTAATTATCAAATTCATGAAGGGTTAGTTGTAATCCCTAAATCACATAGTAAACAACATCAATTTGAAAACTTAGATGTGTTCGACTTTGAGTTAACAAAAGAAGATATTGAGACTATTAGAAACATGTAAAGCGACAAGCTCCTAAATATATATAGGGGCCTTTCTTTTGTCTTGAAATACTATTAGAAATAAATAAAATACAAAAAAATTGCAAATACATAAATAAAATACAAAAATTATTGAAATCCCTTTCATTATGTAAGATAATAGAAGTAGATTAGCAAGGAGTGTTTATATGGAAGATTTATTCAATGTCTTAACTCGGATGAGTGACGCGATGGTAAAAACATTTGGTCATAACTGTGAAGTAGTTATTCATGACCTTGAACAAGAATTAGAAAATACTATTGTTTATATCAAGAACGGGCACGTATCAAACAGGCAACTTGGTGATGGTGCTTCTGCATTAGTACTAGATACGATCAACGATCTTGATATGATACAAGAAGATAAACTTAACTATATAATTAGAGATGGAGAAAAACACATCAAGTGTAGTTCTTTGTTCTTCTATGATAATGATATTTTAAGGTATATCCTTTCAATCAACTTTGATATTACACATCTTATAAAAACTCAAGAAGCACTAGGACAACTTATTGTTCATGAATCAATAGGAGTACCTGATGAATTTCCTGTAGATGTGAATGATGTTTTAGATAGATTGATTCTTCAATCGATCGAGAAGGTTGGTAAACCAATTGATCAAATGAACTACAAAGAAAAATCAATAGCGATAAAATTTTTAGATAAATGCGGTGCATTCTTAATTAAAAAAGCAGGAGATAAAGTCGCAGAAGTATTCGGAATATCAAAATACACAATATACAATCATATGAAATAAAGTTAAACAGATAAATAGTAAAAGAAAGAAGGAGTACAAATGAGTAATCTTAATCTTATTGATTTAACAATCAATGAACAAAAATTAGTAAATGCAATTAAGAGAGCAAAAGAAAAAGGAATCATTATTCCTACATATGCTCAAATGAAAAATCCTGATTTAATCCCTAACGAAATTAAAGAAGAATTAAAAACGATTAAATCAAGTGATTTAAATCCATTAAACCTATTCCGTATCAACTGGCATAATGAAGCCAAAGAAGATGGTGGATTATTTAATGAAGGTAATTACGTTGTATTACCAAAAGAAGTAACTGGTGTTGATGCTAAAATAGTAGCGATCAGTGGGAAATACTTTCCAACTGGAGCACACAAAGTTGGGGCAGCATTTTCTTGTTTAGTACCAAGATTAGTTACAGGGCAATTTGATCCAACAACAACAAAAGCAGTATGGCCATCAACTGGGAACTACTGCAGGGGCGGGGCATATGACTCTGCATTACTAGGTTGTGAATCTATCGCAATACTACCTGAAGGTATGTCTAGAGAACGTTTTGATTGGTTAGAAAAAGTAGCTGGGGAAACCATTGCTACTCCAGGTACAGAATCAAACGTTAAAGAAATCTTTGACAAATGCTGGGAACTAAAGGCATCAGGACAAGACTTAATGATCTTCAACCAGTTTGAAGAATTCGGAAACTATCTATGGCATCACGAAGTAACAGGCTCATTTATTGAATCTGTAATAAACAAAGTTGGTGGGAACTATAAAGGATATGTATCAGCTACAGGTTCAGGTGGAACACTGGCAGCTGGAGATTATTTAAAGAAAATATGGCCAACATCTAAAATACTAGCTTCAGAAGCACTACAGTGTCCGACTATTTATATGAACGGATTTGGAGAACACAGAATCGAAGGAATCGGGGATAAACATATTCCATGGGTACACAATGTTAAAAACACAGACGCAGTCGTAGCTATGGACGATGAAATTCCAATGAATATGATTCGTTTATTCAATGAACCTGAAGGAATCAAGTTATTAAAATCTAAAGGTGTATCTGATGACGTTATATCTAAATTAGAGTGGGCAGGAATCTCAGGATGTGCAAACATAGCCTCAGCTATAAAAATGGCAAAATACTTTGAAATGAAAGAAGACGATGTAATCGTCACAGTTCTTACAGATTCAATGGAGATGTACGGATCTAGATTAGTTGAAATGACTGAACTTCATGGTGAATTCACAGAACTAGAAGCATATAGAGTATATCACCAATACCTACAAGGAATTAACACAGAGTACATGAAAGAATTAAATTACAGAGAAAGAAAAGCAGTTCATAATTTAAAGTATTACACTTGGGTAGAACAACAAGGAAAAACACACGAAGAGATTTGTGAACAATGGGACAACGATGATTACTGGACAAGCATCCCTAAAAAAGTAAAAGAACTAGATAAACT
Organism: Candidatus Izemoplasma sp.; assembly: GCF_982632705.1. Taxonomy (NCBI): domain Bacteria; kingdom Bacillati; phylum Mycoplasmatota; class Mollicutes; order Candidatus Izemoplasmatales; family Candidatus Izemoplasmataceae; genus Candidatus Izemoplasma; species Candidatus Izemoplasma sp. Next base: position 11,565 of record NZ_CEXEES010000008.1, read on the forward strand.
AATCATTGCATTCAACGATGCAGTGAAGAAACTATAAAGGAGTACTACAAATGAAAAAAGATATAAAAAAAATGATCTCAGAATTAGGACAATTAGATCACTCTAAAATGTACAACGAAGATTTCTTATTAACATGGGAGAAATCAGAAGAAGAATTAAAATCAGTATATAAAATCGCATCAATCTTAAGAGCGATGAGAGAAGAAAATATCTCAAGTAAAATATTTGATTCAGGACTTGGAATATCGTTATTTAGAGATAACTCAACCAGAACTAGATTCTCATTTTCAAGTGCTTGTAACTTACTAGGATTAGAAGTTCAAGATTTAGACGAAGGTAAATCACAAGTAGCTCACGGTGAAACAGTTAGAGAAACTGCCAACATGATTTCATTTATGGCTGATATTATTGGTATCAGAGATGATATGTATATCGGTAAAGGTAACACATATATGAGAGAAGTATCTAAATCTGTTGTTGATGGAAACAAAGATGGTGTATTAGAACAAAGACCAACACTAGTTAACTTACAATGTGATATCGATCATCCAACACAATCAATGAGTGATATGGCTCACTTGATTGAAGAATTTGGTGGAATTGAAAATCTTAAAGGTAAAAAAATCGCTATGACTTGGGCTTATTCTCCATCATACGGTAAACCATTATCAGTACCACAAGGTATTATTGGTTTAATGACAAGATTCGGAATGGATGTTGTACTTGCACATCCTGAAGGATATGAAGTAATGGATGAAGTAGAACAAATCGCTCTAGAGAACGCTAAAAAATCAGGCGGATCTTTCACTAAAACAAACTCAATGGATGAAGCATTCAAAGACGCAGATATCGTATATCCTAAATCTTGGGCTCCTTTCAAAGCTATGGAACAAAGAACAGAATTATACGGAAACAGAGATTACGATGGAATCAAAGAATTAGAACAAGAATTACTAGCACAAAACGCAAACCATAAAGACTGGGAATGTACAGAAGAAAAAATGGAATTAACGAAAGAAGGCAAAGCATTATACATGCATTGTTTACCAGCAGACATCACAGATGTATCTTGTGAACAAGGTGAAGTTGCAGCTTCTGTATTTGATAGATATAGAGTAGCTACATACAAAGAAGCATCTTTCAAACCTTATATAATCGCAGCTATGATCTTTGCTAGTAAAGTGAAGAATCCTGAAGAGAAATTATCTGAATTACTAGAAGCAAATAAAATCAGACATTCAAAATAATTGATACATAAACGAAAAGACCATCAATTTGGTCTTTTTTATTACCAATGATAAAAAATGACAAGCATGTTTTAAATTTTCCGTTTATAATATAATTATCTTAGCGCTAGGGTGATAATATGACTTATTATGATAGAATACAAAATGCAATTGATTACATTGAAACAAACTTAGAAGAAGAGTTAGAAACAGAAGACATTGCTATAAAA
>NZ_CEXEES010000008.1:13030-15050 GCF_982632705.1 Candidatus Izemoplasma sp.
CTATAAAAGCATTCATGTCGACTGCGACATTCTATAGATTGTTTTATGCACTAACTGGGTTTAGTGTAAAACAATACATAAGAACAAGAAGAATCACAAACGCAGTCACAGAACTAAAAACAACTACTAACTCAATTCTTGAGATAGCTCTTAATAATGGATTCTCATCTCATGCAAGTTTCACAAAAGCAGTAAAGAAATGTACAACCTTTACTCCGAATCAATTTCGTAATGATTCTATTAAATTTGAACTCGAAAGGTTAGATATAATGGATAAATACGTAAATGAAATAATAAAGAATCAGGACTACCCTGATATAAAAGTACTAAAAGAAATGAAACCAGTACGTGTAGCGTACTACAAATACTTTGGTAAAGATCCAGAAGATAATGCATTTAAAATTATGGGTGAGTGGTTTATAAAGAGTGGACTAGATATTGAAAAAGATAAAATCCGTGTCTTCGGATTTGACAATCCTGGTCCTTCAAAAGAGAACCAAAGAGAGTATGGATATGAAGTATGGGTTACAATAAGTGAAGATACTGTTGTGGAAGATGAACTTGTTAAAGCAAAAGTGTTTAAGGGAGGACAATACGCAGTAACTGGAGTACAAGGGTTAATCCCAGGTACAGGTGGAAAAGCCATTGGTGATGCATGGAAACGACTAAATGCTTGGATAAAAATTAGTAACTATAATTATGGAGAACACCAATGGTTAGAAGAACACATTGGGTTTAATGAAGAATTTATACACAACGGAAGCATGGATTTATATATGCCAATTAAAAAGACCTAATAATGGGTCTTTTTTTTATCTAAATAATGTTGTGACACTATCTTCAGACAATGTTACTGTATACATGTCAGTCCCTATCAACAAGTAATATGTTCCTCCTTGTTCTAATTCCTCAGAACTGAATATTAATGTTTCAAATGTATTTGTCGATGACATTGTAGTTAAAACAGTTTCGTTTTCATCTAATATTTCAATTGATGTACCAATACTATAGAAACCACCAAATGTTACTTGGAATGATGTTTGAGTTGATTTCTCATCATCAAACTCGTACGCCATAGTAGATGTACCAAGTGCGATTACAGTTCCACCATTTACTACACCTGTGATATCAAAATCAATTGGACTTTCAATGATGCCAGCGCTGTTTCCTTTACCGTTAACATATACTGTACCACCGTTGATGATAACGACACCGTTCGCATCAATTCCATCACCTGTTGATTCTACTAATAAAGTTCCATCGTTTATTATAATGTGAGGATCTGTCGATAAATCATACTCACCATTATCCGGATGATCAGCAGCTCCACCGACAGATGTGTTTGTTCCATTAGTTGCGTTTAATCCATCATCATACGCAGTTATACTTATATCTCCACCCTCAATTATAATTGAGAAACTTTCTAAACCTTCAGCTGAGTAGTCGATATCGATATCACCATCAAATATTGTTAGTAGTGTATCCGCATGAATTGCGTCATCTCCACTCTCAATACTGAATGTTCCACCATAGATTAGAATCTCCGTATCACTGTGAATTGCGTCTTCATATGAATCGATTAAGAATGTACCATCATTGATTGTAAGTGTACCTTGAGTTTTTAATGCTTTGAAACTTCCTTCGTCAGTTTCATCGATTTCAGTTGTAGTTGTTGTACTACCAGGTCTACCAGGAGGTCCACCTATACCTCCACCCATTTCTTCTTCTTGAATAGGGGCTGCTGCGCTACCATCACCTGTAAAGATTGTGAAGTCTCCACCATTGATAGTTAATGAGTCCTTACCATAAATTGCATCTCCAGTAGAGGTGATTTCATATACACCATCTTCAATTACTAAAGAGTCTTTTGATACAATTCCATCTTTATAATTCGCATCAATAATTAGCGTTCCTGTCCCTTGTAAAGTCATCGTATCTTTACTATATAATACACTAGTGATTTCTTCATCAGTATGTGATGAACCATCAGACAATGTATTGGTTGTTCCATCAGCTAATG
>NZ_CEXEES010000008.1:15060-47415 GCF_982632705.1 Candidatus Izemoplasma sp.
CTCCACCATCAGCATCTTCAACGTAGATCGCTGCGCTATAATCACTGTTAATTGAGACGGAGTCTAGAATCAACTCTACAGCATCATTTGTGTCAACAATGATTTGTCCATCTGTCAGTAATCCTGTTAGAGTATAAGTTCCACCTGATTTGATTGTTATTACGTTTGATTTTATTTCTACATTGGTACTATTTGTCATCGAATTGTCATCTAGTAATCCAATGTATAACCCATCAATATCTAAAACTGTGGTTTGAAGTGCTTCAATGTCTTCATCTGTTACTACATAAGGTGTTTCCTCTGTGCAACCTACCAAAGAAAGTAGAGTTGCAAGAACCATGATTATTACTAATATTTTCTTTTTCATATTATCACCTATAACTCTCCTTTATTATCTTTAACGATACCGATGTTTACTTCTAGGTTACCGTTTCTACATCTGATTTCATCAATCAAATCTTTTATTTGTCTAGAATCGATTAAGTCTACATGATAGGCAACTCTGTATAAACTACCCATGTTCGTTGTTTTGATTGTAACCAGTTCAAATTTTCTAGTGAATTCTTCTAATAAATCATCGAATAATTCCATGATGAAGATATCTTCAGGAATTGTGATTTTTAGTAATCTTTCAAACTGGTCTCTTTCAGCAAAATTACTATGTAAGTACACTTGATTTGCGATTACTACTACAACAGCAAATATTGCAGCATAGAAGATATAACCAGTTCCTGTAGCTAACCCAATAGCCATACATAAGAATATATTCATTATCTCTCTTGCATTCCCTTGAAGAGATCTAAAACGTACCAAACTAAATGTTCCCATTACAGCAATACCGGTCCCGATATTTCCGTTAACAATCATAATAATAACTTGTACTATAACTGGTAAAACAGCTAGTGTTGTAATAAAACTTTTACTTGATGTTTGTCTAATTGTTGCTGATTTAGCTACGATAAATCCTAATACAAGTGACATCCCTGTAGCTAGTAAAAATGTTCCTAATGATAATACTATTTCTCCGTTTTCTGTTGTAAAAATACTTTCTATTAAACTCATAATCTAATTCCTCTACTTTCAGTAAGTTCTTTCTTATATATATTTCCTACTTTCGAATATGATGTAGGATAAATTTTTAGTTCGTTCAATGCACCAACTAACCACAGTGGCATTGCCGCAATTGTTTTTATTTCCATGATGATTTCATCTTCATCTAGTAAACTCTTTCCATAGAACCCAGACCTTAAATCAAGGTCTTCTAATCGATAAGTAATGTCTTTATCAAATGTGATTCTAAGATGTGGATCCTCTGAATCTTTATAAGCACTACGTTTATATCCGATATAATACTTTGGTTTTGGTGCATATCGCTTTATGAAGTAATCAATCTCTTTTTCTATTTGACTATCTGGATGATTAAATGTATATTCATCATCAATCTCATCAAATGTAATACTTGCTCTTCTTTTATAAACAACTTTATTATGTTTCTTTTTGATTTCTAAAAACAGTTCATTCTCAGAGATATCATTGTACCCACGTAATCTAAGTTTCTCCTTATAATATGGTTTGGAGATTGATCTTCTAATTAGTAGGTCATCATCATTGTCAAAATATATATTATTGACAGTGAACTCTTTGAACTCATCTTCGATTAAATGAGGTGCACTTTTTTTAAGTAAATCTTCAAATTGATCAGTTGTTAATAAATACTTTTTTTCTGTTCGTTCGAAATTATATTTTGCTCCCATTTCCTCACCTCGCTTTTGGTTGATACAAACATTCTAAAACTTGAACCTTAAACAAACCTTAAAATATTCAAATAACCAAAAAAAATGTTATAATTTGGTTAAGGGAGTGGTACAAATGAAAATATTGATTGTTGAAGATGATATGAGATTAGCCACAAACATTGAACACATTCTATTAAAGAATAATTATAGTGTCGATATATCCTATGATGGAGAAGATGGATTAGATAATATATTAAGCGGTATTTATGATATCGTTATTTTGGATTACATGTTGCCAAAGATGAATGGACTTGAAGTATTAAAGGAAGCAAGAAGAAATGATGTTAGTACTTCAATCATTATGCTTACGGCAAAAGGTGAGTTAGAAGATAAAGTTGAAGGATTAACAAGTGGAGCTGATGATTATCTTGTTAAACCTTTTGAATCCTTAGAACTACTTGCTAGATTAAAAGCACTTGGTCGAAGAAATAAATTTGAGCTAAATAAAAACAACCTAGAATTTGGGAATGTTGTACTGTATCCTGAACTAATGAAAATTGAAACAGAAGAGCAAAGCATTGGAATCAGTGCAAAAGAAAAAGAGTTACTAGAACTCCTAATGAACAGAAAGAATATGATTACCTCAAAAGAACAAATCATCGAAAAAGTATGGGGGTTTGATTCTGAAGCAATGGATAATAATGTAGAAGTATATATATCATTCATAAGGAAAAAACTAAAAGCAATCCATTCTAACCTTATTATAAAAGCAGTTAGAGGTGCAGGATATATATTGGAGGTACGAGATGTTTAAAAAACTAACAAATCGATTTACACTAATACTTGTGATTAGTATCAGCATAGTCCTAATAGCATCTTTTTCTGTTGTATATTTAACAACAAAAGATGGGATTAATCGTCAAAAAGAAGAAGACTTTAACATATTAACTGGAGCCATTCTAGAAGGATCTATTAACCCTTTTAACGTAGATCAAAGACCACGAAAAGAAACGTATGTTATCATATTCAGCGAAGAAATAGACTTTACATACCAAACTAATGATGACTTACTAGAAGTTGATACATTATATTTATACGAAAATATGGACCAGAGCACAATTGAATTAAACGATCAGTTATGGGAACACAAAACTGTTATTGTTCATCAAAAAGAAGCTGTTATATTTATCAATGTCACTGATCTGAATGAAGTAGTTTCTTCAATGGTTCAAACATTATTAATCATCGGTGTAGTTGCATTACTTATTATGTCTGTGATAAGTAGAATATTTGTAATCAAAATTATTAAACCAATAAAGATTTCATACACAAAACAGAAAGAATTTGTAAGTAGTGCATCACATGAACTTAGAACACCACTAGCAATTATGAATTCTAACTTAGATATTCTGCTAAACTATCCTGATAAAACAGACAAGGAAAAAGAATCTTGGTTAAAACTCTTAAAAGATGAAGTACATAATATGACATCACTATCTAATAGTCTACTATTTTTAACATCAACCAAAAGCACAAACCTAGAAGATGTAAATATTAGTGATGTAATAAACAATAAACTTCTAATGTATGATGCATTATTCTATGAAAAGAAAATTAAACACGACTCAACCATTACTTCTGATTTACATATCAATGGAATAAACACACAACTCAATCAGTTGTTTACAAATCTAATTGATAACGCAGTTAAATATTCTGTAGATAATTTAATCGAAATGAGTTTATATAAAAAAGGTCATAAAGTTATATTTGAAATATCAAATAAAACAGATCAAGAAACAATCAACAATACCAAACATTTATTTGATCGGTTCTACAAAGTGGATACATCACGTAGTACAATCGATGAAAAAAGCTATGGTCTTGGATTACCCATAGCTAAATTTATTACTGAAAATCACAATGGGAAAATTGAAATAAATACAGAAAATGAATTAATCACATTTACAGTATCTTTACCAATATCAAAAAAAGACAGTCTATAAATGACTGTCTTTTTTTGATAACGATCTTAGTAAAATTCATTGTATTACTGATGAATCTTCTTTAAATGAATGTTATAAATTGAATGGATTGAACTAACGTGAAAATTATTTTAACGTTTTTGTTGACAAAATATAAATACAACGGTAAAATAAGTTTAACGATAAAATAAATTTAATGGAGATGATTTCATGAAAACAATAATTAACAAAAATTACCAAAAGTTACTAACAGCTACTTTTATAACTAGGTTTGGAGATAGTATTGATTCAATCGCATTTAGTTGGATGGTATATGTAATGACAGGGAGTAGAGTACTAATGGGTACGATATTTGCGATCAGTATTATTCCTAATATATTAATACTACCTTTTGGTGGTGTAGTAGCAGATGTGTTTAATAAAAAAATGATAACAGTGTTTGGAGATATTTTAAGAGGATTTAGTGTAGCGGTTTTGGCTTTGTTCTATTTCCTTAACATATTAGAAGTGTGGCATTTATTTGTGTTTGTATCAATCAATTCATTATTTGAATCATTCGCAAATCCAGCTCGTGGAAGTATGATGCCTAACATCATTGAACAAGAAGACTTTGTCAAAGGATCATCATGGCTTGGAACTGCATCAAACTTTGGATCTCTTATAGGTTTAAGTGTTGCTGGTATTCTAATCGCAGTTGTTGGAATTTGGGGAACTATCTTAATAGATGCAATTACATTTTTATTCTCAGGATTATTAATATTCTTAATTCAATTTAAAGATAGAAGAGAAGAAGTCGCAGAGAAACCAAAAGTAAAAGATTACTTTGTATTAATTGGAGAAGGAATAACGTATCTAAGATCAAAGAAAATCTTGATTGCTTTATTACTCTTAGCATCTTTCCTTAATTTCGCATTAGTACCACTAAACGTTTTAAGACCAATATATGTTACTGAAGTACTTAATCTAGGAGTAGAAGGTCTTAGTTACTTAGGTATGGCAGTAATGATTGGAATGATTGTTGGTGGGTATTTAATGGGTGTCAAAGGTAAAAATATGAATGCAATCACAGGTATTGGTCTTGGATTATCATTACTTGGGTTAATGTACATGTTAATGGGATTACCAGGATATACCAATTTCTCAGAAAACTTTAACCTATTATTTGTTATAATTGTTTCATTCTTCTTCGGATTGAGTGTTCCAGTTGTAAATGCACCAATGACTGCAGCAATCATGAGAACAACTGCACCTGAAATGCTTGGAAGATTATCATCAATTATGGGAGTTGTTGTACTATGTGCAATGCCACTTGGTGGATTTGTAGTTTCAATAATCGGGGATAGTATTTCTGTATCATTACTATTCATCATTATGGGATTCAGTGGAGTATTACTTTCTTCTGTATTCTGGGCAACAAACAGAAACAAGGAGCTTGTTTAATCTATTCAAAATATATGATATAATAGCCAAAGAGGAGTGATAGTATGGATGACAAAATGAGAATAATCACAACCGATGAAGAACTAAAGATATTTAGTGACCCATATCGTATGAAAATAATCAAAACATACCAAGGGTATGGTGTTCCTTTAACAGTAAAGCAATGTGCTGATCATTTAGGAGAAGTTCCAGCAAAAGTACATTACCATGTTAAAAAATTATTATCTATAAACGTTCTTGAATTAGATCATGTTGAAGTTATAAACGGGATTAATGCAAAATACTATTACCTACCAAAAACAAGTTTCACTGTGAAACTTCAAGATGAAGAATCAGAAAAAATATACAAACAATTAAACAAAGTAGAATCAATGATTGCTAATATGATTGATGACTTCAAAAAAGACTTCTTTATTTCATCTAAAAACGCAGTAGACCACAAAATAGAAGATCCAACAGAAGTTGGAATGATCACTGCAAAAGATGTATATCTTTCAGAAGAAGACTTTGAGGTGTTAAGTAAAGAGTTATCTGAATTAGCAAATAGATATAGTACAATAGACAAAGAGAAAAAGAGATATTCTCTACTTGCTGGATTTGCGAGAAAAGAATAGAATATAATGAGAAATAAAAAGAGCAATTTTGCTCTTTTTTGTTGGTTTGTTTTCATTAATTTGAATGGTCCGGGAATAGATGAATACATGATTGGAAAAGAACCACCTTATAGGGGACAAAATAGAGGGTTTTAGTAGGATATTAAAAAGAGAATTCCATTGAGTAATGGGATTCTCTTTTCATTTAATTGATATATTTCATTGCAATACCAAAGTATGCCCAAAGGAATACAACTCCGTAGTAATAGTTTTTCTCAATGATAACCATGTAACCACCAATGATTACACTTACTCCAAGGATAACATAAAGCCAAAGTGTTTCATTGCTCATAAAGAGACTGATATCATACTTAAATAACAGTATTGATATATTGGCAATAAGTGCAACACTAATCCATCCTGCATAAACACTAAATGTGATATATGTGATACCAATTGGCGCTGTGAATTGCAGGATAGATAATAAAGTTATAAGAAATAATACCATAATTACTGTACTTAGAAATATCCTATCGAAATGCCAACTAAGAAGCCAAGTAGAATTCAAAATACAGGTAACAATGAATAATATACCTAGTAAGTTCATATTTGGAATATCACCTTGCTTTGAAGTTGTAAATGTAAAGACGAATACAATGACCAATATGTAAATAATACCCCATATAGAAAATGTGAAACCTGAAGGGGTAAACATAGTATTATATTTATCTGAAATTTCTCCGGTTGAAATGCCACCAAGAGGTTTTGCATTTGCGAGGTAGTTCATATAAATCATAAATGAAGCACTTAAAACAACTATAACTTTAATAATAATCATTTTCATGATCTCCTCCTATATCTTTTTACCACTATCTAATTGTGTTAGTAATTTTATTGGGTAAGGGTCAAATATAATTTGATCCAACAAATAACCTTGATCAAATCGAATCGCAAATCCTTTTAGTATTCTTAGAGGACTTGAGTATGGAATATGGTTTTGTAGGTAATCATTTTGTGTTTCAAAATAATACGCTTTCTCATCGTTTGAGAGTTGGTCTTTAAAGTATCCGTAAATATGTGTAAGGACATTGATTCTTTTCTGTTTTGTAGCAGGGTGTCTAAATAATTGAAGTAGTAACTCAAAGTATGAACCATAAACTTCCTTCACTGATTTTTGCTCATGATTAGCTACAACGTTACCCATATTCTTCATTATAGTCTGGTTGTATGTCATAAATAAGTATTTGTGTTGTGAATGAAAACTTACCAAATGTTTTATAGACATATCTTTGATTTCCTTGTATCTTGCAGTAGTAAATACACGAATGAAGAAGTGTTCTCTAATATTAAAGTTTGAAAGACGTCTTTCTGATTCTATTGGATAGTTCTCATATCTAGTTACGACTTCTTCAGCAAACATTCCATTTTGAACAGATTCTAAAGGTTGGCTTTTACCTACACCTTTATATACTTTAACTTTATCCGTTCCACACGTTGGTGATTTTGCCTTTAGAATAAAACCATCATAAGAATGGTTGAAAGTTTTATCAATATACTTCTTAGAAAATGACAACATATCATCAGTGAAGTCTACACCCTCTTTAGAAGAAACTAATTGTAATCTTTCGCCTTTTGGACGAATCAATCGTATTGTATCTCTTGGTGCAGGCATTCCGATTGCCATTTCTGGACATACTGGTTTAAACTGAACAAACTCTTTCATATCTCGAATTACTTGATCACTTATTTGAGTTCCATCAAATCTCACTGGACTATGTTCAAGACAAGCACTAATCAAGATTATTGGTTTTGGATGATTCATAAACTTTCACTTCACTTTCTATTCTAATAATATAGTTCTCTATATCAAATTTGCGTTTTAAGCCGTTGGCGTTCATATATCGTAATTTACCAAAAATCAAACGTTCCTTCCATGCACGGTCGTGTTTACCAAAACACCAGGCAACGCCTGTGTAACCATTAGGGGTATTACCATCTAAAAAATAATGGTTATTTAAGTATATTGCAGTGTCATATGCATATTTGAAATTTGGACTCCATTCAATGATTTTCTTACACCAATACATTCTCATATATCCGTGCATCTTTCCAAGTAAAACCATTTCTTTCATCGCTGTATTGAAATATTTATCATGTGTTCTGAAGTTAATATAGTCATCAATTGAATATAAGTACTTCTTATTATCAAATTGATGAACTTCCATTGTTTGGTATGCCCAAGGATATGTAATATGGTTGAAATTATCATATAATGGATTGTAGTATATAAAGTTATATGAAAGTTCTCTTCGAACTACTAATTCTTCAATAAATGATTCTTTGTTACGTACATTTGCTCGCTCTAATATAATCAATAATCTTATTGGAGAAATAATCCCATATTTTAAGTAGACAGACATTCCAGATGTATAGTCAAACTCAGGATGGTTTTTCAAATGATAATACTGCAGCTTGTGATTTACGAAATGATTGAATTCGTTGATAGCCTTTTTTTCAATACTTGTAATCAACAAGTCATCAAGAACTGGATCAATAAAAGCATATAAATGTTTGAATATTTTTGGTCTTATGGTTCTAGCAGAATACTCCTCTTTCTGAGATTCAAACGATACTGGTACAACAACATTGCTCTCAACAGAAGTGACTGTATATTGGCTATGTAGTTTAATATGTTCTTCTATATCCCTATGTTCACGCATATATCCTTTATCAATAACGATATCATTCTTAAGAGTAATGTTTTTCAAATCATTAACAAGTTTAACATGTCCAAATTGGCTTAATGTATTCATTGAATCATGGATGAACGAATCAAAAAATTCGTCTTGTCTTTCAGACTCAGATACTCTGAAAACAATAATATTGCATGTCTCATAATTACTGATTGCATAATGCAATCCATGATTATCAAGCACTCTGAAAGAAGACAGCATTATATACGTTACGTGTGTGGTTGATTGTCTTTTAATTGTCGAGTATCTTTCTTCTTTCATAGTATCACCTGTCTTCATTATAGTACTTTATATGTTGATTACCAAAGATAACAACTTTATTATTACAAATATAAATATTACTTAAAAGCATATTCCTTTTAATTTAATATGAAAATATGCTATATTGTAATAGAAAGAGGTGATTGAATGAAGTCTTTAGGAAAGAACATTAAAGAACTTAGAAAGCAAAAAAAATATAATCAAATACAGTTGTCTAAGTTATTAGGAGTATCTCAAACTTCAATTGCACATTACGAAGCAGGTACTAGACAACCTACAATTGATACATTAATCCTTTTATCTGATATCTTTGATGTATCAATTGATGATTTAATTGGCCATTCTTTCATCAGACAAAGTAATAATCGTGAATTACCAATAAAAGAGAGTTTAATAGATTCTCTTGTAAATTGTTTAACAACTAAGAACGAAAAGAATTTTATAAGCATATTTGAATCTGAAGTCTATCCGATATTCGATATTGACACAATAATTGATACAATTTTAAAACAGGTAATGTATTCAATAGGTACATTGTGGGAAAAAGGAATTATCACTGAAGCTGATGAACATTATTCAACGAGTATTGTTAGAAAAGTAATTAACTATATCAGCATCAATAATAGTTCAATTGTTCAAAGTAAAAAAGCAATTACATTTTCAATCGGATCTGAAAAACATACTTTAGGATTAGAGATGATTACTACCTATCTCGAGGCAAAAGGTGTAAATACTGTCTACTTAGGAAGTAACGTTCCAATAAGAAGTATCGATCAACTTATTAAAGAATATAAACCAAACTTTATTTTTATATCAATTACAATTGAAGAAAACATGAATAGTCTAATTCAGTTTGTAGAACACGTAATTGAGAAATATAATGACAAATTGATTATTGGTATAGGCGGACAAGGATATATTAATAATAAAGAATTAGAGTCAAACGACAAAGTATTCATACTTAGAAGAATTGAAGATTTAAAAGAGTTTTTAAATCATCAGAATAAATAGGTTTAAAAATTAGCCTAAGATAAATAACATACATGAAAAGGGTGAGGAAATGAAATACATCAACGGTAGAGATTTATATCAAATGTTTAATTATGGGACATACTATATTATGAAAGAAAGATTATTCTTGAATGATATCAATGTTTTTCCCGTCGCAGATGGAGACACTGGTAATAATTTACTTCAAACTCTGAGGACGATATCACTAGAGTCAAATGTAACAGAATCATTTAAAGCAACACTAGAATCAATCTGTGATTCAGCTCTATTTGGAGCAAGAGGAAACAGTGGAGTTATATTCGCACAATTTGTAAACGGACTTCAAAAAGCGAACAACTATGGAGAAAAAGTTAGCTTTGAGGAATTCCAAAGGTTGGTAGAAAAAAGTGTAGTATATACATACTCAGCACTTAGTAATCCTGTCGAAGGAACTATGATTACTTTGATGAAAGAGTGGTCCAAAATTTTAAATGAATTACTACCTCTTGATCTTTCATTGGAAGAAAAATTCGAAAGAAGTTACATACATATAAATAAGTATTTAAGTCAAACAAAGAAAATGCTTGAAGTATTATCAGAAAATGATGTCGTAGATAGTGGTGCACTTGGGTTTGTTCTATTTGTTAAGGGAATCGTTAGTTACTACAACAACGACGAAATAGATGTAGAGAGCTATGAAAATATTAAAATTGTAGATGAACATCAATTTGAAGGAGAAATCAACTATCGTTACTGCACAGAAGGTCTTGTAAAAAGTAGTAACTTTGACGAAAAGAAGATTTTCTCTGAATTAGAGAAACATGGGGATTCATTAGTAGTAGCTGAAGGTAAATCGAGATTCAGAGTACATATCCATACAAATGAGCCTCAAGATGTGTTTCAAACACTGAAGTTGTTTGGGGAAATTGAATCACAGAAAATTGATGACATGCAATTAGAAATGGCATTGAAAAACAGTACAGCAAAAAGAGTTCTAGTTGTAGATAGCATAGCGGATATAAACAAGTCCATTATCGACGATAATAATGTTGTAGTTATACCAATTAATATCTCAATAGATAATACTCCTTATCTTGATAAATTATCAATTAGTAACAAGATGTTATTTGGATCACTAGATGAATATAACGAATATCCAAAAACAGCTACACCATCAATAAAATATATAAACGATTTATTCTCAAAACTACTTTTGAAATATGATGAAATAATAGTTGTTACTGTTTCAAAACATTTAAGTGGAACACATGATGTTATTAAGAATGAAGCGGAGAAACTAGTTGAAAAAGGTAAAAATATATATGTGATAGATAGTTATAATAATAGTGTTACAGAAGGTCTTATTGTACAGGAGACTATTGGGTTAATGAATAAAGGAGTTAACACAAAAGAAATAATCAAACATATTGAATATATAAGAGAGAAGACACAAATCCTTGTTTGTCTTGAAACGTTTAAGTACGCTACAATGAGTGGACGATTACCAAAAGCTGTTGGAACGATTGGGATGTTCTTAGGATTAAGACCAATTATGTCACTTAATAAAGGAAAAGGATCAGCATTTGGATTTGCGTTTAGCCAAAAAGGTATTACAAAAAAAATAAAGAAACTTGTTAGCGGTGATCTTGAAAAAGGTGGAATAGAATCATATTCACTGGTTCACTGTTTGAATGAGAAACTTGTAAAAGAATACGAAGAGGAGTTCACGAATTTAATTGGCTTTCCTCCAAGGTACATAACTGAAATTTCAACCGCTACAGCAATTCATAGTGGAGTTGGTAGTGTTGCAATCGGTTATATTAAAAAATAGAAAGAAGGAATAGTATGCTATTAGCTTTGACAATTACATTAATATATTTCACATTGTTCTTTATAGTAGCTACGATCATTAAAAACAATAGTATTGTTGATATTGGTTGGGGATTTGGATATGTTTTGACATCATGGGTATTATTTATCATTAATGGAACTTACTCAATAAATCAAATAATTATAAATACTTTGATTTCATTATGGGGTTTGAGACTTTTTTATTACATACTAAAAAGAAACATATTTGAATCAGAAGATTTTAGATATGCGAATTGGCGAAAAGCTTGGGGGAAATGGGTTATTCCAAGAGCCTTTCTTCAAGTCTTTATGCTTCAAGGAATTCTGCAATTTGCAATTGGAAGCACAAGCTACTTCATTAACACAAACTCAACAGACTTTACATATTTAAGCTTAATCGGAGTAGGGTTATGGGTTATAGGTTACTACTACGAGGTAATAGGAGATAAACAATTAAAAGACCATATTAAAAATAATAAAATAAAAGGAAAACTTCTAACAACCGGTTTGTGGAAACAAACACGTCATCCAAATTACTTTGGAGAATCACTAATGTGGTGGGGTATATTTGTGTTTGCCGCAATAAGTGGTGCGCCACTGTACTTTGTAATCAGTCCTATTGTTATAACAGTTGTACTATACTTTATTAGTACACCGTTATTAGAAACAAGAATGAAAAAGTATTCTGAATGGAATGAATATGCCGCTAAGACAGCTATGTTTTTACCATTTAAGATATTTAGAAAGGAAGGAAAATAATGGCTTATTTTAAAATGTATATCATAGCGTTTGTTATATTTCTTATCATAGATGCAATTTGGTTAGGTTTGGTTGCACCGAAATTCTACAAATCTCAGATTGGACATTTGATGAGTGACAAACCGAACTTCATAGCAGCACTTATATTCTATCTACTATTCATAGTTGGAGTTGTATACTTTGTAGTAAATCCTGCAGTAGAAGCACAAAGTGTTACAAAGGTACTTATCGCAGGAGCACTATTTGGATTTATGACATATGCTACATATGATCTGACTAATCTAGCAACATTAAAAGATTGGCCAATCGTTGTCACTATTGTTGACCTTGTTTGGGGAACATCACTTAGTACTCTGATTGGATTATTTACATACTTGATTTACAATTTCATTTCATAATTGTTTTATCCAACAAATAAAAAGACCAACTACTTGGTCTTTTTTTAATGCACATAATAATTATCATTTTTAAAGTATGATATAATCATCTATGTAGAGATATGGAGTTGTTATTTATGAATAATATAGAATATAGAGAATTAACAATAGATGATTTAAAAGAGTTTAAAAGATTAAGATTAGAACTTCTTAAGAATGAACCAACAAACTTTGGTTCTAGTTACGAAGAAGAATTACAATTTGAAGACATCATGTGGACTAACAGATTATCAAAAGAAACGGTAATCACATATGGTGCATTTATAGAAAACAAACTTGTCGGAATGTCCTTAGGTGTTATGAGTCCTAGAAAGAAAATGAAGCATGCGGCTACAATTAATAGTGTCTATGTATCAAAGGAACAAAGAGGAAATAATATAGGAATGACTCTAATGATAAACTTAATTGATGTACTGAAGAAAAAGAAGATAGAAGCTATAAAACTATCTGTCGTTTCAACAAATCAACCTGCAGTAAGATTATATACAAAACTTGGATTTATTCATTATGGTACAGAGGACTATTCAATCAAATATAATAACGAATACATTAGCCAATATTTAATGATAAAAAAACTATAAAAAAGGACTTGAAATAAGTCCTTTTTTTTATTTGATTTTTTTCATCTTTCTATTAAATAGTAAGTAATAAATACTCGGTACTAAGAAAATAGTAAGTAAAGTAGAAGTAATCATTCCACCAATGAATGTAATTGCCATTGGTCTAAAGAAATTTCCACCTGTGATTAGTAACGGAATCAAACCAAGGATAGTCGTTGCTGATGTAAGCATTACTGGTCTAAATCTTAAATATACAGATTCAACACAAGCTTCAACTATATCATTAGTTTCTTTATATCTTCTCGAAATATATTCAACAAGAAGGATCCCGGTATTTACCGTTACACCAATTAAGGAGACCATCCCAACTAAACTCGTCGCAGTGATTGGACTGTTGAAAATGATTAAGAATAGGAAACTACCACTAAATGACAATGGAATCGTAAGTAAGACTATAAATGGCTTCATGAAATCATTAAACTGAATGAACATAATGATAAAGATTAGTATTACAGCTATGATACTTGCCTTAATTAAATCCTCACTTATCTCTTTGAATAAATCATTCTCACCACTATAAGTAACATTGATATTTTCAAGATCATAATCTTTTAATAATGCTTTTACATCTGTCTCTAATTCAATATTATCAGAATCATCAATTGGATATAATTCAATTATATTTGCGTTCTTATTATTGAGACGTTCAATAACACTATAATCATATACTTCGTTAATCGTTATAAAGGTACTAAGAGGTATATTCATATCTAAGGTTTCACTATAGATTTGCAAAGTGTAGATTTCTTCGTACGTAGATATATCACTGTTCAATTGAACATTGATATACTCATTATTAAATTCAAAAATATCAAGGTCAAATCCATTTAAGTAAATCGCAATTGTACTATCAATTTCTACCTTTGTTATAAATGAACTACTCATTGAATCAAAGTCATAATCTATCGTATATTTTAATGATTTTAAATTTGTTGTTTCTCGATAAGATTTAACGTTATCTAAATGTTCAATCTCAGAATATAGAACACTAGCTAGACTATCTAAATCTTCTGTACTATCACTTGTTAGTAAAATTCTAACAGGGGCTAGTGGAGGACTAAGTTCTAATGAGTTCACTGTAATTACGGTTTCTGGGATAACACTTAATTCTTCTTCAAGTTCAGTTTTATAATCTAATAAATCATCTTCACTATAATCAAAGTTTATATACACCCTACCAACATGTGGTAATTCATTTAAGAATTTAGAAGAAAAATGAAAGTTCGGTAAATCCCCACCAATACTTACTGTATAATCAACAACGTGTTGATTGTCTTCAATGATCTCAATAATATCATCTGCGATGATTCTAGTCTGCCCTTCATTTCCGATTTCACTAGATTCGAAATCAATGTATAAAACACTACGTTCATCATTAGGATATAAATCAATCGGTTGAACTGTGAATGCTAAATATGTAGTTCCACCAAGAAGTAACAATGAAACAAAGATCCAAAGATATGGAAGCTTGACAGTTTTTCTGATCATTCCTTTGATTCTCTTTTGATGAATCGAAATTTTATATTCTTTTTTAGACGGCTTTAGAAAAATAATTGCCAGTATTGGACTAAGAGACATACTAACTATATAACTTAGAGATAACGCTATAATAACAGTAAGAGGCATTGAACTAACAATCTCACCTAAGAATCCAGGTAATAATACAATAACAGTAAACGCAGCAATAGTTGTTAATGTACTACTTAGGACAGGCCACATATTGTCTAAAATAGCTTTCTTTGCTGCCTTTGATTTTTTCATTCCTTGATCGATATTTCTTTTAATACCTTCAGTAATAACAATTTGATTATCAACCAATATACCAATCGCAACAATCAATCCAACAATCGTTAATTTATGGAGTTCAAAATTAGCGATAAACAGAATACCAATTGTACCAAACAAAATAATTGGGGCAGTAATAATAACCAATAAACTATTTCTAAACCCAATACCAATCAAAACAACAACCATAACGATCCCAATAGCGATTAATAAACTATAGAATACATTACTTATTTGTTTATCTACATAATCAGGTAAAAACAACATTTCATCTATATCTAAAGCACTATTAGATTCGCTCTCTAAATAGTTTTCTTTAATATTTAGAATATCTGGACCCATTTTAGTGAAATCCACGTCTTGTTTAAAATAAACACTTAAAAACACTGTGTTTTCACCATTAAACTCGTACGATTTACTTGAAGTATCGACAAGTTCAATTGTCGATATATCTTGTAGTTCTACTTTAGGGGTGACAGAAGGAATTTCAGGGATAATGATTAACTTCTCTAAATCCTCAATATCATCTATGTCAATTTGCCCACTAACACTGATGACTCCAAAGCTTGTATCAATTCCACCAAGTGGTAGGTTTAGTGTGTTTGCGTAGATGATACTGTATATATCCATCATGCTTAAACCATACGCTTGTAGAAGTGTTTCATTTAATGTGATTACAACTTCCTTTTGGAATACACTATCAACTTCTACATTCTTGATTTCATCTACCAAAAGAAGTTCATTTTTAAATCCTTCAGAATAAGATAATAATTCGTTCTCGTTCAGCGTGTCACTATGTACGGTGAAAATAATATGAGGATCATCAAAGTTAGAACTATAATTTATATCTGTGATTGATTCATGGAGTTCAAGCTCATTTACTTTCTTATAAACTGATTCACTGAGTGAATCAGGATCCTCAGCACTAAATGTATATGTCGTTATAATAATGGCATAATTATCATAGATACTAGTTCTAACATCTACAACATCATCAAACGTCATAATTACTTTCTCGATATCTTCAACAATATCAGATTCAATTTCACTAGCACTCATTGAAGGCGCAGTAATACTTAACACCATATAGGGTGTATCTATTTCAGGCATTTCTTGTTTTGGGATTACTGTGTATGAATATATTCCATATCCAAGTAGTAAAGCAAACAAGGTAATGACTATTTTTTTTCTTTTAAAGACTTCATTAATAATTTTAAGCATACAATCACTCCTTTTTATACATTTATACCTATACGATACATTTGTATCATAACTACCTTTATGATATAATAGTTTTTGAGATACTACAAACAAACCTTACTTTATGAGACAAGGAGGCCTATTATGTTTAATAATGAGAAAATAGACATGAGAATCAAGTATACAAGAGAGTGGACATTCGAAGCACTCGCTCGCTTACAAAAAACGAAAAACTTCAATGATATCAATATATCTGAAGTCATAAAAAAAGCAGGCATCAGCCGTGCTACTTTTTATAGGAACTTCTCATCAAAGGAAGATATTATAAAGATTAAAATCAAGTCTTTATTCACAGAATTCTATCTAGATATGATAGACTATTATAAACAAAATGTCCCAGAAGATGAACTGTTTTTAATTCAGTCATTCTTTAAAAAAGTAGATGAAGAAACCGAGCTTGTAGACTTGGTAATTGAAGCCAATCTAGAATATAGTATGATTGAAGGAATTCATCATATCATAACAACCCATAACAAAATGTTTTATCCAATAGTAGAAACAAAAAAAGCGACTGAGGATTACACAATGGATATCGTATCAAGTTCAGCTTGGACGATACTATCAAGATGGCATAAAACAGGTAAACAAGAAACACCACAGCAACTCGCAAAAATATATATGAGTGCATTCAAGAATGTATACCTAGCACTCTTTGATGATAAATCCAAAATAGGAGATTAGAAATAATCAGACATCAATATCTGATTATATATAGGTGATTAATATGGACTTCAAAGAACAACTAAAAGTACTCCCTGATCTTCCAGGTAGTTACCAATTTAAAAACAAAGACGGTATCGTCATATACGTAGGTAAAGCTAAGAATCTTAAAAAGCGAGTTACCTCTTATTTTGTTGGGTCTCATAATGCTAAGACTTCAAGACTTGTAATGAACATCGATAAAATAGAATACATTGTTACAAACTCAGAACTAGATGCATTATTGTTAGAACTTAATTTAATAAAAAAATATAACCCAAGATACAATATATTGCTGACAGACGATAAAACATATCCTTACATCGAAATTACAAATGAGAAACATCCAAAACTTATCGTCACAAGAAAAATTCAAAAGAAATCAAAAAACGTATTTGGGCCTTATCCAAATGTACGCGCAGCTCGTGATACAGTAAAACTACTAAATAAAATATATCCACTTCGTAAATGTGACAAACTACCAAAAACAGAATGTCTTTATTATCACATGGGACAATGCCTTGCCCCCTGTATAAAAGAAGTCACAGAAGTTGAGTATAAAGAAATAAGATTATCTATTAAAAACTTCTTAAAAGGTGACATCAAAGAAGTAACTAAACTTCTAGAATCAAGAATGTTAGAAGCATCAGAAAAACTAGAATTTGAGAGAGCACATGAATACAAGAAAACAATCGACTCAATCAAAACAACAACCAACACACAAAAGATAAATTTAAACGACATGAAAGATAGAGATGTTATCGGGTTCTTCTATAATGAATATTTAATCAGTATCGAAATATTCTTTATTAGAAATGGAAAGATATCTGCTAGACATCAATCAATGTTTGAATACTATTCAGACCCTCTTAAATCAATTGAGGACTATATCGCCTTGTTCTATCAAAGAGAAGTTATTCCAAGAGAAGTATTTATCCAAGAAGAATTAAACACTGAAACACTACTTCAGTTTTTAAATACAAAAATCACACAACCTCAAAAGGGAGATAAGTTTAAACTATTAAACTTAGCAATCCTAAATGCAGAACAAGCTCTAAGCGAAAAGACTGAACTTGTAAAAAGAGAAATGGACAGAACAATCGGTTCTGTAGAAGTATTAGGAGAATTACTAGATATCCCATCTCCATACGTTATAGAAGCATTTGATAACTCAAACCTATTTGGGACAGACGCAGTATCTGCGATGGTTACATTTGTGAATGGTAAACCATCAAAAAGAGACTACCGTAAATACAAAATAAAACTAGATAAAACTTCAGATTATCATATGATGAAAGAAGTATTATATAGAAGATATTTCAAAGTACTAATGGAAGATTTAAGAAGACCAAATCTTATCTTAGTTGATGGTGGTAAACCACAAATCAATGCCGCGAAAGATATCTTACAATCACTAGATTTAGATATCCCAATCGCAGGACTTGTAAAAGATAAAACACATAGTACTAATATGTTAATGAATCAAGACTTAAAAGAAATCAAACTGAAGAAAACATCTAATGTATTTCATCTCCTAACAAGAATCCAAGATGAAGCACATAGATTCGCAGTAACCTATCATAAACAAGTAAGATCAAAAGGTATCTTCCATTCGATTTTAGATGAGATCGAAGGAATTGGTACCGTAACCAAAGACAAGTTGCTAAAAGAGTACAAAAGTGTTAATCTTATTAAGTTGGCAACCAAAGAAGAACTAATAAAATTAGGCTTAAATAACAAGCAAGCTGACAACCTAATAAATAAACTAAAAGACTAAGGTGATACTATGGAATTATTCATATCAGGTGAAATATTAGCCTATGATGAAGAAGAACGTTTAATCGCAGTTAAACAAAAAAGAAGAATAAACCTATACTACATTCAACGATCATTACTAAATAAAATAAGTAAGTATCTTATTGAGGGTAGATTTATTCAGTTCATGTGCAATGACGAAACAAGAATGTATCGAAACTTCAAAGTATATACAGTAGACTATATTGTAAAAATACAATGTATCAGATACCGTAAAAACATTGTGTATTATGATGTGAAAGACATTCAATCAGGGACGAAGAGTTTAATCAATAGTCTAGACAATAAAATGTTCCTAGATTTAGAAATGAGTATGCATCCATACACAGTAAATAAATCCTTTAAACAAGAAATCATTCAAGCAGGTATCTACCTAGTTGATAAGACTGATAATGTAATTCAAGAACTATCAATAAACATCAGACCGACAGTACACCCTAAACTAACAAAAAGAACACTAAAGTTCCTACAGATAACACAAGAGGAAATTGATAAAGGGGTATCGTTTAAAGAATTCTATGAAATCTTTGATGAACTAGTTGATATATATGATCCAGCGATCATCGTTTGGGGAAGAAACGATTTCTTAGCATTACGTGATAGTTATCGTATAAACAAAGTTCCATCAATTGCTCATAAAACAAGATACATCAATCTTCTAAAACTACACAAGAATTTCTATAACCTAAAAAACGATTTAGGGTTATTCAATGCATACAAATTATATGAAGATGTAGAAGATGTTCAATCTCATAATGCATTTGAAGACGCTGTAGTAACATACAAAATTTTCAATGGCTTCAAAAAAGTCCTAAACAAAGAACTTCAAGTAGATACATCAAAATATAAATAAAACTTTAATCTCTAGTAAAAATTTGGTATAATTTTACTAGAGGTTTTTTATATGGGGTGATCACATGGCAACATTAAAACAAATCGCAGAAAAAACAAACGTTTCAATCACTACAGTATCAAGAGTTTTAAACAATGATAAGACACTCAGTGTCGGTGATGAAATAAGAAAAAATATAATTAAAACTGCGAGAGACATGCAATACAAAACACCAAGAAACAGAACGAGACTAAAATCAAGTAAAGAACTACACATAGGAGTGGTCCTTTGGTATGATGTAAAACAAGAAATGGAAGATCCATACTACATGCAAATAAGAATGGGTATTGAACGTCTTGCTCAACAATCAAACATCAAAGTATCAGTACTATATAAGGAAAATGATACATACACATTTAAAGAGGAACATTTCGATGGCTTAATTTTAGTTGGTAAATTCTCAAAAAAAAGTATCTCATACTTTGAATCAATATCCACCTCACTTGTCTTTGTAGATTCTTCACCACAGAAAAACAAGTATGATAGCGTTGTTATTGACTTTGAACAATCTGTCAAATCAATTGTAGATTACTTAATCAACCATGGATATACATCAATTGGGTATATTGGGGGAGTGGAAGAAGTCGATGGAAATGTTTTTCTAGGTGAAAGAAGAGAAATGGTGTTTAGAGAGTACCTAAAGCAAAAAAACATATTACAAGAAGAACATATACATATAGGAAGATTCACATCTGAATCTGGTTATACATTGATGAAACAAGCACTTGATAATGATATCGCTGAAGTATATTTCTGTGGTAATGATCATATAGCTACTGGAGCCCTACGTGCTATGTTAGAAACCGGCCTTACAGTTCCTAGAGATGTTGGAGTATTTGGATTTAACAATGGACCACAATCTGAATACACATTCCCGCCCCTATCAACAATGAACGTACCAACAGAACATATGGGACAACAAGCTCTAATAAGTTGTATTGAATTAATTGAAGGACGAGTTCTAAACATTAAGAAGGTAGTACCTACAAACATTGTAGAAAGACAATCAGTTAAGTAAAATTTTACCAAGGAGTTAATTATGAATATAAAACAAGTAGAATCAATGTACCAACACATTCTATCTAATAGAACAACCACATACTTTTCCCCAGGAAGAATCAATATAATTGGGGAACACATAGATTACTTAGGAGGAAACGTATTCCCATCAGCCATCTCACTAGGTACCTATGGAATCGTATCTAAAAGAAGTGATAGGATATTCACATTCACATCGCACAACTTTCCAGATAACGGAACAATATCAATTTCTTTAGATGATTTATCATACAAGGAAATGGATGGGTGGGTGAATTATCCTAAAGGAATGATTCAAACATATAAAGAATTCATCCCCCACGGATTAGACATCGTAATTTATGGAACACTTCCAAACTCGAGTGGGCTATCATCAAGTGCCTCACTTGAAGTATTAATCGGATATATCTTAAAAATAGAATTCAACATCAATATCACAAACCTAGATATTGTACTTGCGAGTAAAGAAGTAGAAAATAACTACATCGGCGTTAACTGTGGAATCATGGATCAGTTCTCAATAGGTATGGCAAAAGAGAATCACGCTATATACTTAAATACTGAAACCTTAGAATACAAACAAGTTCCATTAATCTTAGGAGATTATAAATTAATAATCGCTAACACAAACAAACAAAGAAGTCTATCAGACTCTAAATATAATGAACGAGTAAGGGAATGTAACGAAGCTCTATCAATCATTTCTAAATCAAAACAACTAAATGAATTGTGTGATCTTGAAATAAAAGATTTAAATCAAATACAAAAAGATCTACCACACATTTTGTATAATCGTGTTGAACATGCAGTTACTGAAAACCAAAGAACAAAACAAGCTGTTCGTCACTTACAAAACAACAACATCGTCGAACTAGGCGAACTGTTGTATGAATCTCATAACTCACTAAGAGATTTATATGAAGTATCATGCCTGGAATTAGATACTCTAGTAGATGCATTCAAAGAGATTGGTGCAGTAGGATCTAGAATGATAGGTGCTGGTTTTGGTGGTTGTACACTCGCTATTATTCATAAAGATAAAATAGAAGAAACAATCAACTATGTATCCAAAAAGTACAAAGGCAAAATAGGATACAACGCAGATATATATATCGTTCATCCAAGTGGTGGACCAAAAATAATCAAAGAAGGTGAAACACTATGAATGTATTAGTCACAGGAGGTGCTGGTTATATTGGTAGCCATGCTGTAAAAATGTTACTTGCAGATAATCATAATGTTATTGTCATAGATAACTTATCAAAAGGATTCAGGCAAGCAGTAGATGACAATGCAATCTTCTATCATGAAGATATTAAGAATGTAGAAGCAGTTACATCTATTCTACATAACCACAACATAGAAACAGTCATTCACTTCGCAGCATTTAGTCTAGTAGGTGAAAGTATGAGTAACCCACTTAAGTATTATGATAATAATGTTTACGGTACGCAAAAACTACTAGAGGCGATGAATAATGCATCTGTAAAAAACGTAATATTTAGTAGCACAGCTGCTGTATACGGAGAACAAGAAACATATCCAATACATGAAGACATGTTAGAAACTCCAACTAACACATACGGTGAAACAAAACTCACTATAGAGAAAATGATGAAATGGGCTGATCAAGCACATGATATCAAATACATTGCACTTCGTTACTTCAATGTCGCAGGAGCATATCACACATCACTAATAGGAGAAGCTCATAACCCAGAAACACACCTAATCCCACTTGTCCTGCAAGTACCAAATAATAAACGTTCACACATCTCAATCTATGGAAATGATTATCCAACCAAAGATGGAACATGTGTCAGAGATTATATACATATTGAAGATTTAATAAATGCTCACATCTTAGCAATGAAACATCTATCAAAAACAAATATTTCAGATTACTTTAATCTTGGAAGTGGAGAAGGATACTCCGTTCTAGAAATAATCGAACAAGCAAGACAAATCACAAACCACGAAATACCTTCAAAGATAGAAGGTAGACGTAGTGGAGACCCAGCCACGCTAATCGCATCAAGCAAAAAAGCAGAATCCATTCTGAAATGGACAAGAACAAAAAGCTTAAAAGATATAATAGAATCCGCTTGGAAATTTCATAAAATTCATAAGGAGGGATATCATGATTTATAACGATATCAAGAACCTAATAAAATATGCACTTCACCAAAACCTATTACACATTGAAGACTACAATTACGCAGTAAATTCTCTACTTACACTACTACATCTAGAAGATTATCAAGATAATAAAATTAAAAAAATCATCGTTGATGAACCATCAACGTTACTTACACCAATTCTTGATTACGCAGTAGAACAAAAAATCATAGAAGTAGACACAGTCTTAAACAGAGACCTTTTCGAAGCAAAAATAATGGATACTCTAATTGGCAGACCAAGTGAAGTGGTTAATGAGTTTTATTCTCTATACAAAGAATCACCACAAAAAGCTACAAATTATTACTATAACCTATCTAAAAAAAGCAACTACATAAAAACATCAAGAACAGACAAAAACGTAACATGGAAATCGGGAACATCATATGGAACAATCGATATGACAATCAACTTATCCAAACCAGAAAAAGACCCACTTGATATTATTGCATCACGTAACACAAAATCAACAAACTACCCTCTATGTTTACTATGTAAAGAGAACGTTGGATACAGTGGAAGACCTGGAAGAACAAATCATCGCATCATTCCAGTCACTCTCAACAATGAAGACTTTTATCTTCAATATAGTCCTTACGTATACTATAACGAACATTCAATTGTCTTAATGAAAGACCATAATCCAATGAATGTCACAGATAAAACATTTAGAAGACTATTTGATTTTACAGATCAATTCCCACATTACTTCTTAGGATCTAATGCAGGATTGCCAATCGTTGGTGGAAGCATTCTATCACATGAACACTACCAAGGAGGAAGTTACCACTTCCCAATTGAAGACGCTGAAATCTTATCAACACAAACACTAAATAATATCACAATCAAAAAACTAAAATGGCCTCTATCTGTGATACGTTTAGAATCAACAAATAAAGAAGAACTAATTAACGCAGCAACATCTCTTTATACATACTGGGAACAATATTCAAACCCAGATATTGATATCGTTGATAAAACTACAGAGCCACATAACGCAATCACACCAATCGCTAGAAAAGAAGATAATAATTACATCCTGGATATGGCACTACGTAATAACAGAACAACTAAAAACTACCCACTAGGAATCTTCCATCCCCATCAAGAAAACCACAACATTAAAAAAGAAAACATTGGATTAATAGAAGTAATGGGACTTGCCGTTTTACCAGCAAGACTATTACATGAACTTCCAATGATAGAAGACGCTATAAAAAATAGTACATCATTAGAAAAAGACAACATTCATTACAACTTCACAGAAGATTTAAAGCAAATCTACAACAATGAACCAATAGAAGAATTTGTAAGAAAACATGTAACAATAAAATTCACGAAATGTTTAGAAGACGCTGGTGTATTCAAACAAGATGAGAACTCACAAACACATTTTGATACATTCATAAGCGAATTCATAAAACACATTAGTTAGGAGAGTCAGATGATATCCTTTCATAAAGAGCAAAACGCATTTTATCTTCACACAAATAATACGTCATATATTATATTGATTAACGAACATAAACACTTGGAACATATATACTATGGGGCTAAAATAGAACCAATTAAAAACATGGAAGATGTTCGTTTACAATATCAATTTGAACTAGGAAGTAGTACATCATATTCAAAAGACACAAAAGGGTATATGTTAAACATAACCCCTCAAGAATACGGAACATTCGGTAAAGGTGATTATAGAGAACCAACACTTCACATAGAATTACCTGGGGGATCTAGAACGTTAGATTTCAAATATAAGAGTCATAAAATAGTGCAAAATTTATCTTTTAGTAAAATGCCACAAGCTACAAAAAAAGAAACATTATCTATTCTACTAACAGATGAAATCTATAACATAGACCTTACATTAAACTACACAGTCTATGAATCAGAAAACGTAATTCTAAGAAACTCAGTCATTAAAAACAACAACAAAGAATCAATTATTATCGATAAAGCACTTAGTATGAATATCGATATGCTTAATAAAGAATATACACTATCTAAACTAGATGGTGCCTGGATAAGAGAACGTCACATAAACGATACTTTTTTAACAAAAGGGACAGTCCGTTTTGATAGTAAAAAAGGAGTATCTAGTAGTGATCATAATCCATTCTTTATCATCAAAGAAAAGAACACATTTGAAGACTATGGAAACTGTTATGGTGTAAGTTTAATATACAGTGGTAACTTTGAAGCAAACATCGAAGTTTCACCACACAACTTACTACGCATGAATATCGGAATCAACTCATTTGATTTTAGATATAACGTAGAATCAAATGAGGAGTTTATTACTCCTGAAGTTGTCCTAACATTTAGTAGTAAAGGTTTGACAACACTTAGCAATAACTTCCATAAAATGATAGAAAATCATATTATTCAAAATAAAACCGAAAGACCAATCCTTGTGAATAACTGGGAAGCTACGTATTTTGATTTTAATCAAAAAAAGCTCCTAGCCATCGCCAAGAAAGCTAAAAAACTAGGTATTGAATTATTCTGTCTAGATGACGGATGGTTCGCAAGAAGAAATGATGACTTTTCTTCGCTTGGTGATTGGTACTATAATAAGAAAAAATTACCTAGAGGAGTAAAAGGGATTTGTGATAAAGTAAATAAACTCGGATTAGATTTTGGAATCTGGGTTGAACCAGAAATGATAAATGAAGATTCAGACTTATATAAACAACATCCTGATTGGGCTATCAAACTTCCAAACAGAGAACCAAGTTTAGGACGTAATCAATTAATCTTAGACTTAACAAATAAAGATGTTATACAGTATCTAAAGGAAGTTTTAACCTCGTTATTTAATAGCGCTAATATCACATACGTAAAATGGGATATGAACCGTAACTTTAGTGATGTATATAGTTCATACTTAGATACAAAAGATCAGGGGAAATTCAATCATTTATTTGTACTTGGGTTATATGACATATTAGATTATCTAAATAATACATTTCCTCATATCTTATTTGAATCATGTAGTAGTGGAGGGAATAGATTTGATTTAGGTATGTTATATTATATGCCTCAAACATGGACAAGCGATAACACGGATACTTACGAACGTGCATTGATCCAAGAAGGAACAAGTTTACTATATCCACTATCTACAATCAGTAATCACGTTAGTGGAGATCGTTCACATCAAACATTGAGACACACACCAATAGAATCAAGATTCAATGTAGCAGCATTTGGTGTTCTAGGGTATGAACTTGATTTAAGTAAACTAACATTAATTGATGAATTTATTATCAAGAAACAAATTGAGTTCTATAAAGAACATAGACAATTACTTCAATATGGAACACTAAAAAGATTATCTTCAATTCGTGATACTAATCATACAATTTGGATGGTTATTAATGATTCACATGATGAAGCATTACTTCTATATTTCCAAGATAAAGCAATGCCAAACCCACCATTAGAATCTGTAAAGATAGATCATCTGATAGAAGGCGATTACAATATTACAGTACGAGAACAATATATGAATATTAGAACGACAGGAAGTTTAGTAAATCACGTATTACCAATCAAGTTAAAAGTAAATGGATTTCTACTAAACCAAATCGCAAACAAATATAAGTATAAGAATGAAACATTCACAAAAACTATGACACACAATCAACTTAAGGAAATGAATCTATTACTACACCACACCTTCACAGGCACAGGCACCAACGATGAAGTAATGATTTTACCTGATTATGGGTCAAGAATATTTAATATAAAAAGGGAGAAATAACAATGAGACTAGACAACAAAACAAAATGGTTTTTCGGAGTATCAGGTATAGGTAAAGATGCGGCATATGCTTTATCGACAATTATGTTTATTTATCTAACAACTTACGTAGGGATGTCTCCAGCATTCGTAGGTACAATGTTTATGGCAGTAAGAGTATTTGATGCGATTAATGATCCAATCATGGGAAATATCGTTCAGAACACAAAAAGTAAATGGGGAAAATTTAGACCTTGGATTTTAACAGGGACAATCCTAAACGCAATTATCGTAATCTTTGTATTTATTAATCCAGGATTCGCAGGTGATAGTATTCAGTTGATGATTTACATCACAATCTTCTATGTATTATGGGGAGTTTCATATACATTAATGGACATTCCGTTTTGGAGTATGATTCCTGCTTTATCAAAACACAAAGAAGATAGAGAATCTGTAAGTGCAATCACAAGATTCTTTACAACAGTTGGGTTCGCTATCGTAAGTGCTCCGTACCTAGTATTTGCTTCGATGTTGGGATCAGGACAAGGAAATGTTACGTTAGCTACTAACGAAGAAATGAGAACAGGGTTCTTACTATTTAGTATAAGCATTGCAGTATTGTTTGTTATATCACAATTAATAATGGTACTTAATGTGAAAGAAAAAAATGTTATAGAGAATCCAAAAAAAACATCGCTTAAAAAAATGTGGAGACTGCTTGTAGAAAACGATCAGCTTATGATTGTAATGATTGTAGTAGTCGTTACAAACTTTGTTTTATATATTACTTCAACTATGGCGTTTTACTATATCGCATATAACTTAGGTAATGAGAATCTATTCTTACCATTCATTGGATTTGGATTAATTGTTCAATTAATCTCAATTGCTTTATATACAACATTAAGTAAAAAATTGAATAGAAAACAAATGTATAACTATTCAATTCTTCTTCAGATATTTGCCTTTTTAGGACTATTCGCGAATGCCTTCTTCCTTGGAAACAACATACCCCTTGTATTTGGACTAGGTGCATTTGTATTCTTTGGTCAAGGAATTGGTATGGTTCTTACTACTTTGTTACTGAGTGACACAGTAGAATATGGTGAACTGAAAACAGGATCAAGAAGTGAAAGCACAGTATTCAGTGTTCAAACATTCGTCGTTAAATTGGCGACAGGACTAAGCATGGGAGTTGTTGGGTTAGGACTAGAAGTAATTAACCTTCAAGTAGATGCGGATTCTGACTCATTATTAGCACAATCTGCTTCTACCTTAACTGGGATTTCAGTAATGATGTTTATCTTACCAATATTTGGTATGTTGCTAGCAAGAGCAATCTTCAATAAATATCATAGAATCGATGAAGTGGAGTATCAAAATATCGTCTCAGAACTAGAACAAATTAGAGGAAGTGGTGCCGTTGAATAAAACTGCTTTAAATTACTCTTGGCAATATATCGCTCATTTTGAAGAAAAATATATCAAAGAATTCCCATCTTCAGTACTAGTAAATATCCCACATACAAATAAAGAACTACCATTTAATAACTTTAGTGAAAATGATTATCAGTTTATCAGTAGTTACGAGAAACACCTTGATATCAAGAAAAAAGCCAATAAACGATACGTACTAGAGTTTGATGGTGTAATGACATATTGCGAAGTATATATTAACGAAACTCTTGTAGCGTCACATAAAGGTGGGTATACCCCATTTAAAATAGATATAACTGACGCTATTAAGCATGGAAATAATAAATTGTTCGTAAAAGTAGATAGCACTGAACGTAAAGACATTCCGCCATTTGGATTCGTTGTTGATTTTCTAACATATGGAGGAATATACCGTGAAGTATACTTATATGAATTTGATGAAGATTATATTGATCAAGTATTTGTTGATGTTATAAACAATGAGCTAAAACTAGACTTATTCACAAAAGGATATAAGAAAGAGACGAAAGAACTAGAATTTGTTTTGTCCAAAGACGATAAAATAATTCATTCATTTACAAATGACGTTGATTTCTCAAAAAATAAAAACAGTCTATCTGAATCAGTTGATTTAGAACTATGGACATTAGAGAATCCAGTTTTATATACTCTCACTGTTAAAGATAAATATACTGTTTTATTCACAACACGTTTTGGAAATAGAACTGTTGATTTCACAAAAGACGGTTTCTTCTTAAATAAAAAACTAATTAAATTATATGGATTAAACAGACATCAATCATATCCATATGTTGGATATGCAATGCCAAGTAACGCACAACGTAAAGACGCAGATATCTTAAAATATGAACTAGGTGTAAACACAGTAAGAAGTTCTCACTATCCACCAAGTAAACATTTCTTAGACCGTTGTGATGAAATTGGATTATTGGTATTTAATGAAATTCCAGGATGGCAACATATTGGAAATGAAGAATGGCAATCAGTTGCGATTCAAAATACATATGAAATGGTGTACCGAGATTATAATCATCCATCAATCTATATATGGGGAACACGTATTAATGAATCCCCAGATAACGATTCATTCTATTTCAAAACGAACGCTATCGCTAAATCATTAGATAAGTATCGTCCTACCGGTGGTGTTAGAAACTTCCCAGGTAGTGCACTAATAGAAGATGTATATACCTATAATGACTTTGTCCATCGTGGTGATAATGAAGGATTACAACCTAGAAAAAAAGTAACTAAAAAAGAAGTTCCTTATTTAGTTACTGAATTCAATGGACATATGTATCCTACTAAGAAGTTTGATGATGAATGGCATAGAAACTTCCAAGTAAAAAGACACCTAAATGTTCAAAACGATAACTTTAAATCTAAAGACATCGCAGGAGCAATTGGATGGTGTATGTTTGATTACAACACACATAAAGACTTCGGTAGTGGAGATAGAATCTGTTATCATGGTGTTCTAGATATGTTTAGAATTCCTAAGTATGCAGCTTCTGTATATAGTATGCAAAGAGGTAAACCTTATCTAGAGATTCTTGGAAATCTAAACATAGGTGAACAAGAAGCATCAGAGATTAAAGAAGTAATGGTAATGACAAATGCTGATTCAGTTAAATTCTACATCAATGATGAATTTATTGGAGATTTCAAAAACGATAAACCAGGCAAAGATACACAGTGGGGATACTTACCACACAGTCCTATCATCATTGGAGACTTTATTGGAAACATGATTCATGATAATGAACCATATAGTAATAAAGATTGTGATACAGTAAAAGAAATACTGATGGCAATCATGAAACATGGTATGAATATACCATTACGTTTAAAACTAAAGATGTTATTCTTCTTAAAACGTAATAAACTTACAATTGATCAAGCTGCCAAATTCTATGAGAAGTATGTTGGTAAATGGGGACTAGAATCTGTATCTTATAGATTCGAGGCAATCATCGACAACGAAGTTGTAGAAACGAAAACAGTAGGATCTACACATGATCATAAACTACTTATAGATGTAGATGATTTAGTTCTAACCGAAACAGATACATATCAAACTACTAGAGTGGTTTTAAAACATGTCAATATGAATGAAAACATAATGACATACAGTAGTGAAGTTGTATCGATTGATATTGATGGACCTTTAGAATTAATAGGACCAAAACATATTCATCTTCGTGGAGGAAGCACAGCCTTTTATGTGAAGACTACACAACGAAAAGGACTTGCTAATCTGAAACTTTCAACTAATAATTTAGGGGAATACAATCTAAAAATTGATGTAAAATAAAAGAGTAATTAATATTACTCTTTTTTTCTTTCTTCTTATAGAATGAAAATAGAGATAATTCATTGAACTTAAAAGCCATAATCGGCTTGTATAGTACGTAAAGCATAAATTAACTTATTTATAAAAAGTGTTATCAATTTATATTGACAACGCTTTCATATATCGTTATAATTATTATGTATTATACAGAGGAGCATATTTTGTGGTAGCTTATAATTGTTAATGAGATAGACCTTAGATATTATAAGTGAATTAGATTTATGCCGAAAGAATTACTATGTCTATATAGTAGTACTTGATGATCAAAGATAATCTTTGTTCATTGTCATTTTAATAAATGATGAGCTGTTTATGAGAAATCATAAACTGCTCTTTTTTATTTTCTTAGGAGGAAAATGATGAAAACTATTAATCAAATTAAAATCGGTGATGAAGCATTTCAGTTGAAAACAATAACTGAGAAAGATGTTGAGATGTTCGGGGAAGTTACAAATGATATGAACCCAGTACATTTTGATAGTGAGTATGCTTCAAAAACAATGTTTAAGAAAAGAATAAGCCACGGAATGCTTGTTGGATCTTTATTTAGCAAAGTATTTGGTATGCAACTACCAGGTGAAGGTAGTATTTACATCTCTCAATCATTACATTTTAGAAGACCAGTTTTTCTAGGGGAAGAGATAAAAGCAGTTGTAACTGTCAAAGAAATGAATGTTGAAAAGAATAGAGTCTATTTTGATTGTGTTGCTTATAATCAAGATGGTGAAAAAGTTGTTATTGGTGAGGCAGAAATGATGCCACCTAAAGCATGAATGAGTTTAAATCCTTTGAAGAAGTAGGATTTAAGAAAACTATTTTAGATAAATACACTTGTATATACAAAAAGCTAAGAAACAATGTTTCGTATTTTATTCATATATCTGTTGATGAAGTGAGAACTGGATATATTGAAGGTGATCATGATGTAGATAGATATGATTATCTAGAATTGATTCCTATGACATTAAATATCCATGATCATAGAGTTATATCAGAAATTATTGAAGAGAATTGGAGTAAGTGGAATGAAGAAAAAAATAGATAAATCAAAGATAAGTGAATTACTATTTGATGGAATG
This sequence comes from Candidatus Izemoplasma sp., assembly GCF_982632705.1. Lineage (NCBI taxonomy): Bacteria > Bacillati > Mycoplasmatota > Mollicutes > Candidatus Izemoplasmatales > Candidatus Izemoplasmataceae > Candidatus Izemoplasma > Candidatus Izemoplasma sp. The sequence continues at coordinate 46,796 of NZ_CEXEES010000008.1, forward strand.
AGTATTATGGTTGGTGGATTCATGTGTATTGGTACACCTGAAGAAATCATTGATGAGATAGTAAAAAGTGGTGTTAAAAACATCACGATAATCTGTAATGATGCAGGATTACCAGGCCAAGGAGTTGGAAAACTAATCTCCAATGGTCAAGTTAAAAAGTTGGTCGCATCTCATATCGGATTAAACCCTGAAGCCGGAACTTTAATGAGTGAAGGGAAACTTGAATGTGTGTTAACTCCTCAAGGAACCTTGATAGAACAGATAAGAGCTGGTGGTTCTGGGCTTGGTGGATTCTTAACACCAACTGGACTGGGAACAATGGTTGAAGAAGGAAAACAAATCATTACTCTAAACGGGTCTGATTATTTACTGGAACTTCCGATTCGTGCTGACCTGGCAATTGTATATGGTACTGAGGTAGATCACTATGGGAATGTTGTTTATACAAAGACAACTCGTAACTTTAATCCAATTCTAGCGACTGCAACAGATAAAGTGTTAGTACAAGCGCGACATATTGTAAAAGAGCTTAACCCTGATTATGTAATGACCCCACATATCTTTGTGGATTACGTTATTGAGGAGGGTAAATAATGGATAAACATGAGATAAGAGCATTT